>JBNKGN010000461.1:0-2196 GCA_050289845.1 Crocinitomicaceae bacterium
GTACCCAAAGTCTGTGTTGCGCATCAGAAATGGCATAACTTTCCTGCTCTGGAAGCTTCTCAATCGCCTCGAAGGTTTCTTCTTGCGAAGACCCAATAAGCACGGCGTGCGACTCTAGGGTTGTATGAATGAAGAAATCCTTCAGACTGAGTTTGACGTTAAAGCTCTTATGGTATTCCGCCATCAATCGCGTAGCTTTAAGGCTGTGCCCACCCAAAGCAAAAAAGTCATCTTGAATTCCAATGTTTTCCTTTTGAAGGACTTCTTCCCAGAACGTCACTAGTTTTTGCTCAACATCATTTCTCGGAGCAACATATTCAACCCCACTTGACAAGCCCAAACCTTTTGGGTCTGGTAAAGCTTTCTTATCAATTTTCCCGTTTGAAGTTAGCGGTAACTCTTCCAACTGAACATAATATGCTGGCAACATATAATCTGGAAGAATCTTTTTCAAATAGGAACGGAGTTCACCTACATTTTGCTCTTCATTAGCCGTAATATATGCGATTACTTCTCGTTCGTTATTTTCGTTTTCTCTAGCGATAACCACAACTTCTTCCAGTTCTTTATTTTTGAGAAGCGCGTGTTCAATTTCTCCAAGTTCAATTCTATAGCCACGAATTTTAACCTGATTATCTTTTCTCCCAATGAACTTTATTTTTCCATCTGGCAACCAACGGCCTAAATCTCCCGTTCTGTATAGTCTTTCTCCTTTTCTGAATGGGTTTTCGATAAACTTTTCTTTAGTAAGTTCCTCTTGATTTAGATACCCTCGAGATACACCATCTCCCGCAGTATATATTTCTCCACTAACCCCGATTGGACATAATGCTCCTCCTTCGTCCAGAATGTAATGCCGTGTATTTTGAATAGGTGTACCGATAAGTTGATGGTCCCAGTCTGTTGACGGTGAAATTCTATAATATGTCGTTACATCAGAACATTCCGATTGCCCGTAAGTATTTATAATTTCTACACGCGGGTTAATACTTTGGATGTTTTCAATGAGGTCTCGCTTAAGTTCTTCTCCCGTCAAAATCAGCGTGTCAATGCCATCAAGTTCTAAACGCTTATTTATAGAGAGTAGGTTGCTTATTTGGGATGGTATCACCTCCAGTACACCTGCCTGATTTTGTCGCGATTTGTCAATTAGAACCGATATGTCCTGAATTTCGTTGGTGGAAGGGATAATTACCTTACCACCAAGCATCAATGGAGTCCATAACTGCCAAATCCCGCCTACAAAGTACATCTTTGAGGCGTGAACAATTGTGCTTTCGGCATTGAGGTCTAAGAGATTCCTTTTACTGAATAGGTTATTTACTATACCCTTGTTTTCAAGCATACATCCTTTATTCTCACCCGTGGAGCCAGATGTATAGATGATATATGCCAAGTTGTTTGAGTTTGAAAATCTTTCTGGGTTGTTTGTGGTAAATTCTTCTTCAATATTTTTAAACGCTTCAAGCGCTGAATGATCAATTACAAGTTTAGCATTCGCACGAATGGTTGCTATTCTTTCCTCTGGAAAATCAGGGTTAATTGGCGAACAACAACCTGATGCTTTTAATATTCCCAAAAGTACTATAACGTAGTCGAGGGAGCGTTCCAATTGAACACCAACAACATCATCTGGTTTAAGTTGAAAGTTTTCCAGTAAGAACTGAGCCAATCTATTTGACTGTTCATTCAACTCAGTATATGTTAAGGTTACGCCACCAAAATCAACTGCGATCCTGTTCGGTGTTCGCACTGCCTGTTCTTCAAATAAATCTGCAATTGTTTTTTCATCAGGATATTGGACTTCACTTCCATTGAAGGCAAATAATACTTGTTGTTCCTCATCCTTTGAGATAAATTTAATTTGTGCGATCTCTTCCTCAGGCTTGTCCAGTACAGCACGTAGTAACTTTTTATAGTGCTTCATCAAGCCTTGGATCATTTCACCTTCGTAAACATCAGGATTGTAAATGATTTTAAAAGAAAGGTGTTCTCCAATCTCATCAAAGACAATCTCCAAATCAAATCTTGACACTCCTACTTGAAGATCAACAATTTCATCGAGTTGGCTTTCTGTGAATTCGGTTTTATCATTTGTTTCCTCCTTGTTCTGAAAGATCAACAAAACGTCGAAAATAATACTTCTACTGATATCTCTTCGAACATCTATATCCTCTACTAACCTATCAAACGGAT
>JBNKGN010000462.1:0-2196 GCA_050289845.1 Crocinitomicaceae bacterium
GCTCCGTATGAACTTAAAAGGTTTCTACTTATACATTGCCAGTACCGTTTTATACGCTTTAGCAATTCTCTGGTTCTGGATTTCATTGCCCGAAATTCAAGTGGACGAAGGATTCGTATTCCTGATGCTCATTTATTTGGCAGCTCCAATTGCTTTCGTTATCATGTACGGAGCAAACAGGCAATACATGCGCTAGAGAAATACAAGATCACAACACTTTTGGATTTTCAAGGCTCGCAAGGTTTTCAATGCACAATTTTCAATTTTGAATCTATAATATATGTCAGACGATAAAAAAATAATTTTTTCAATGGTCGGTGTTTCCAAGAATACACCACAAGGAAAACAAATCATTAAAGATATTTACCTCTCCTTTTTTTACGGAGCGAAAATTGGGATTATTGGTCTCAACGGATCTGGAAAATCAACGGTGATGAAAATCATCGCAGGATTGGACCAATCCTATCAGGGGGATGTAGTCTTTTCGGATGGATACACTGTCGGATACCTGCCACAAGAACCGGAATTGGATGAAAGTAAAACCGTTAAGGAAATTGTCATGGAAGGCGTACAGGAAACTGTGGATGTCCTGAAGGAATACGAAGAGATCAACAATGCTTTTATGGACGAAGCTGTGATGAACGATCCCGATAAAATGGACCAATTGATTTCACGACAGGGAGAAGTGCAAGATCGAATCGATGCTTTGGACGCATGGGAACTCGACACGAAACTCGATCGCGCGATGGATGCTTTACGTTGTCCTCCAGACGATCAAAAAATTGGAACATTATCAGGAGGGGAGCGCCGCCGCGTAGCACTTTGCCGATTATTACTTAAAAATCCGGATATCCTGTTGCTTGATGAGCCAACCAACCACCTTGATGCGGAATCAATTGAATGGTTAGAACAGCATTTGCAACAATACAAAGGAACCGTCATTGCCGTGACCCACGATCGTTATTTCCTCGATAATGTCGCTGGCTGGATTTTGGAATTGGATCGTGGAGAAGGAATTCCTTGGAAAGGGAATTACACCTCCTGGTTGGAACAAAAATCCAATCGCTTGAAAGAAGAAGAAAAATCGGAGTCGAAACGCCAAAAAGTACTCACCCGCGAGTTGGAATGGGTACGCATGAATCCAAAAGGGAGACACGCTAAAAACAAGGCGCGTATTGCGAATTACGACAAAATGCTCTCGGAAGATGTGAAATCGAAGGAAGATATGTTAGAGATTCCGATTCCAAACGGACCGCGATTAGGAAACAATGTCATTGATGCTGTAAATGTATCAAAGGGGTTTGAAGACAAATTACTCTACGGCGATTTGAACTTTAAACTACCACCTGCGGGAATCGTTGGAATCATCGGTCCTAACGGAGCAGGGAAGACCACCATTTTCAAAATGATCATGGATGAATTGCAGCCGGATGGCGGTGAATTTAAAGTCGGAGAAACAGTGAAAATTGGTTACGTAGATCAATCCCACGAAGACATTCATCCCGACAAAACTGTATTTGAAGTTGTTTCAAATGGCTTGGAATATGTGGAAGTCGGCAGTCAAAAAATCAATTCCAGAGCGTATTTATCGAAATTCAACTTTAACGGCTCTGATCAAAACAAGAAAGTAGGCGTTTTGTCAGGTGGAGAGCGTAATCGTTTGCATTTGGCAATGACTTTAAAAACAGAAGCGAACGTATTGTTGCTCGATGAGCCGACCAATGATGTTGATGTCAACACACTCCGAGCCCTCGAAGAAGGGATTCAAAATTTTGCGGGATGTGCTGTGGTTATTTCCCATGACCGTTGGTTCCTCGACCGGATTTGCACGCACATTCTTGCATTTGAAGGCGATTCAGAAGTGTATTGGTTCGAAGGATCTTACTCAGAATACGAAGAAAACAAACGCAAACGCCTTGGAGACCACGGTCCAAAACGAATTCGATACAAGAAATTGATCAAATAATATGACAGACCAACCCAACAACCCATTGCACGGTAAAAAACTGGAACAAATTCTCAATGAGCTTGTGGAGCATTTGGGCTGGGAACAAATGGGATATTTGGTACCGATTAACTGTTTTTTGAGTGATCCAAGTATCAAAAGTAGCCTGAAATTTTTACGAAGAACTCCCTGGGCGCGCGCCAAAGTTGAAAAAATGTACATTGAACGCGTCCACCAATTTTTAAACAAGT
>JBNKGN010000463.1:0-2141 GCA_050289845.1 Crocinitomicaceae bacterium
GCATTGCCACATCTTGAACATGTGTCAATTCAAAAAGTAGAAGTCTTGTTGAGAGTAAAGGGTGACATGGCTGGAGTGCTGGACCTTAGAACACTGTAATGCTCTGATGTTAGGCATCATTCAGAAAGTAAGAGGAATAAAAATGGCGCTAATAACGGTAAGAACTTTCATGATTTCGTTCATCCGTTGTCCTTGCGCGGCATAATGAAGATTCGTAAGCCCCTCCAACAAGCTTAGATTGGAGTCAATTTCATCGAGAACACTCATGCAATTTTCCTTTAAATCGCCGAAATAACGTTCGTTCTCTTTGTCTAAAACAGGATTGGTCTCTTTTTCCAATTGCAAGGCGATTTCCTTCATAGGAATGACTGTTTTACGCAACTCGTGCAAGCGACGTTTCTGAATCTCAACGGTTTTCAGCACTTCATTGGAGTTGTTCTCAATAATTTCAGGTTCCAATTTTCGTGCTTTCTCCCCCACGTGCTCCACTACTTCGAAATAATTATCGATAATTGCGTCCAACATTCGAAACAAAAGAAAATCGGCTCCACGGTCACGAATTCTGCCCTTTTTTAACTCCAAACGATCGCGCACCTCGGGAAAGTGATCCGAACGTTTTTCTTGAAGCGAAATCAAATAATTTTTTCCAAGAATAAAGCTAAGTTGCTCTTGCACGAGTGGCGAAGAATTATTTGCTGGCGGTAACACCGAGCGAATGGAGAAGAACAAGAAGTGACCGTATTCCTCCAATTTCGGGCGACGCAAACGGGCATACACATCTTCCATCACGTGTCGATCAATTTTCTGATGATCGAAAAACTGTTCAATTTGCTTTTTCTCCGTGAGTCGGTGAAAATTCAACCAATACGAATGATCCGTAGGAAGGGACGCCAAATCAAAATCATTCGCAAAAAACGTTTCATCCGCGTCCTGCTTTAGGCATTCGTTAGAATTATAGGAATATAACTGGCAATGACTCATGCAAAAGTATTTGAAGCAAAATACGAATTCGCGTGCAATTAGAGATGCTTCATCAAATATTCGTAGAGCGCTACCATACTGTGGATGTCTGACTTAAAGACCTTTTCATCTGGCGTGTGCACATTGTCCTCTGCCGCACCAATAAAGCACCAGTCAATGGGCAAGGAAGATTTCTGTAAAACACCACCATCACTACCTCCGGCAGATTCCACTTCCAATTGAAAATCGACTGTTGATGTTTTCGCTAATTCGACAATACGGTTGAGATACGACCGTCGTGGCAAGCCACTATCCCGCATCGAAATTGCTACGCCGCCACCATGTCCTACTCCATCGGTTACCCAGGTAATATCCGAAATAAGTGCCTGATAAACTTGGAATTCGTCCATTAAAAAACGTGCACAATTCGCGACGGTATTCCCGCCATGTTCTTCATACGTGCCGAAGACAATAGCTCCATCTTCCAGCGATTCTGCTACTTTCAAAGCGTTCCAAACCCCAAGTCGATTGTCGAGATACGGGGACTGCACGTATTCGTCTGTTTCACGAAAATTTGGCTTGAACGTTAAAATCGTTCCACGTTCAATTTCTCGATCAAAAACATATTTGATGGCAGTTTCGTCATCATTCTCAATCAGCATCAATTCTGCTTCAATTTCGCCTTGGGAATCACTTCCAACAAGTTGCATACCATCAATGAGTCGTGGACCACCGATTTTAATCAGCTCTTTATCGTACCCCGTAGAAAACCCAATCGAATCCATGTGGGCATAAATAGCCGTGCGTGGTTTGCCAAAAACCAAAATCACACAATCTTGAAAAGGGCGACCTTCGAACACCTGGGGCTGTACTTTCCAATGTTTCTGATTGTTTTGTACATAATTGAGAAGAAAATCTTTCATCTTTCCTTCGTCACTTGAAGCCGATCGAATGGCTGCTAATTCTTTTAATAATTCCATCAATAAATTCCTTTTTTCTTGAGTTTTAGGGTTTCGAATTGTTCGAAATCCTCCTGGATTTGCTCCGATACATTGAGAGGCAAGCTACAGGCAATGAAACAAGAAGTTTCGAAAACATGCTCTTCCATTTCTAGCCCCCATTTTTTAAGACTATTCATCACCTCTACCATATCAGAATAATCAAAAAAGAGTTCAACATGA
>JBNKGN010000464.1:0-2126 GCA_050289845.1 Crocinitomicaceae bacterium
ATCGAATATTTTTTTCGAACGATTTTTCTGTTTTAAAATGTTTTCGTTTGTTTATTAATCAATTGACAAACATTCTGTTGAATTAATCACAAATCGGTTTCCGACAGAATTTTAACTTGGCCGGATGGTGTTCGCATGAAAAAGCTCCGATTGTTTTCAATCGGAGCTCTAGTATTTAAATAGTGTGGAAATGATGATCAAAATCACCACGTATTCAATGGCTTATTTCTTTTCAATTACTCCTGCATCTACCAATTGACCGAAGAATTCACGAATGGTTTCTTCCAAAGGACGATAAGTAACTCCAAGTTTTTTGATGCTTTTAGAATTATCCGCTTTCCATGGATAACCGATGTTTTTCGCTACCATTTTTCGGGTCATCCCAACGGATGGAGCCATCAACCAAATCATAAACTTGGGAAGTTTTTTGGTCGATATCGGATAAGTAGGAAAGTGCTTTTTCACAATTCCCGCAATTTCTCCAAATCCCGAATTCGTTCCCGAAACAATGTGCCTTCCTTCAGCTTCAGGTTTTGTTCCAGCGAAGAAATGTGCAACGGCAAGATCGCGAACATCCACACAACCGATGTTAAATTCAGGAGCCCCCATTTTAAAGTCGCCTTTTCCAATTTGCTTCATAATCCCGAATGATTCAGATGTTGCGTAGGGATTAATCCCAGGTCCTACGACAAATGAAGGGTTGATCGTTACCAAACTCCAGCGATTTTGTGCCTTCGCAATTTTCCACGCTTCTTTTTCTGCGACTGTTTTAGAGTAGGAGTAGGGTTGATGTTCCAGTGAAGATGTTGTATTCCACATCGATTCATCCAAAGTATTGTTTGGAACGTCTAACAAATCTTTCGAATCACCGTAAATGGCGGCACAACTACTGGTAACCACAACGCGCTGTACAGATTCCGTTCGATTGGCAGACTCCAAAACATTACGAGTTCCTTTCAATGCGGGATCCACAAGGTCTTTTTGAGGATCAGAGACGTTCAAGCTAAATGGAGACGCGGTATGAAAAACAATACTACATCCTTTCATGGCAGCATCGTACGATCCTTCATCGAGTAAGTCGGATTTAAAATAGACGATCGATCCTGGCAATTTCGCCGCTAGCTCATCCAAATAGTTGGTTTTTTCTTTGTCGTCAGGATTCCGAACGGCGGCATGAACGGTCATTCCTACCGAAAGCAATTTTTCGACAAGACGCCCGGCAACATATCCTGTAGCTCCAGTAACCAGAGCAGGTTTTGTGGTATCGATGGTATTCATAATTTCGAGGTATTAATTTTTATTTCTTGGTCTTACAAAGAAACGATTGATTTTCTACTGAGAAGAACACGCATCTTTGAATCAGTAACACTTTTTACGGAATTGTCATGCGACCAATGAATTCTATTAGTTTAATTGTTGTTCGCGGTATTCTTGAGGTGTGACACCTGTCTCTTTTTTAAACATGCGACTGAAATAATGCGGATAATTAAACCCAAGAGCGTAAGCAATCTCGCTCACGTTTGCACTGCTATTTAATAACGTTGATTTTGCCTTTTCCACAACAAATTGATTGATGTGCTCTTTCGTGTTGCGTCCCGTTTCTTTTTTCAACAGATCGCTGAGGTAGTTCGCGGATAAATTTACTTGTTCCGCAAGGTATTGAATTGAGGGTGTTCCCGAAGTTAGTTGTTTCCCGTCTTCGTAATAATCACGAATCAATCGCTCTACCGACGAAACAACATCACTGTGACTTTCAGATCGCGTGTGAAATTGCCGTTCGTAAAATCGTAGGCAGTAATTTAGCAAAAGCTCGATGTTCGACACGAGTAAAGCGCGACTATGTGCATCGATATTTTGTTCCAACTCAAATTCGATTTTTGAAATGCAATCATATAAAATATGTTCCTCCTTGTCGGATAGGTGCAAGGCCTCATGGACATCATAACTAAAAAATGAGTAGCGATCAATCGTTTTGCCCAAATTGGACTTGCGAATCAAATCTGGGTGAAAAAACAACATCCAACCCGTCGCACTCCAATTTTCGTTGGCCGCTGAAATGACTTGATTGGGACCGATAAACGTCAATAATCCCTGATCGAAGTCGTAATAATTGCGTCCATATTGCA
>JBNKGN010000465.1:0-2119 GCA_050289845.1 Crocinitomicaceae bacterium
GTGCTCTTCCGATCTGTTATGAAGTGTCCCAATTGGGTCGGGTTGTCGGAGTGCTTCGAGCACATTAAAATTTGCGAAGATTCCGGTAAAAAAAATAACCACATATCCCCATCCACCAATGATTGAAAGTTTTCTCATTATTTTTGAAATTACATTTTGTTTGATCTGTATTCAATTCAGCAATTCCTGGCTTTCTACAATCCTTACCAGCGAATTCTGAAACAAATGTATCTCCATTGATTTCGAGAAAAGTTCGGGTTTTCATATCCTCGTTCGGGATTATAATTCCGAACCAAATACACCTGAAAATTCACCCTAAGGCAAAACGCTCCCTACTATCAGAGGACTTTTTCTTACCTTCGAACTTGTTCAAATGAGTAACAAAAAATGGAACGGATGGAGTTCCATTCGCCCGAAACAAATAACAAAACAAGATGATCACACGCATTTTTTTCGCCGTCGGACTGCTACTAACAGGTTTTCTGCCTAGCTGTTCAAACACACCGGATGACTTGAACGAAACCCGAGACTTGCGTAATTTGATGGTGGACGTTTCAGAATTTCGGATTGAAAAGAACGTTTTAAAAGATGGAGAACATGTGGAAATCATTGGACTGACGGGCAACTTAACGGGCAAGGAAAAATTCGATTTTTACAATTTAGCTGTGGTGCGATCGGAGGAAACGGGTGACACGATCAATGTGCTCCTGACCACGTTCTACAATATGGATTTGAACGGAAAACACACGCAATTCATATCAAACAACTCGCCAATGGGATTACTCCTTGATAACCACGGAAATCCCGAAAAAATAAAGAATACAAACATCAAAGACTTGAAGCCAAAAACATTTGAACAGGTATTCTATGACACGGAATACATTTCGGAAGATGTACGAAAATATCCAGCCATTACGGGGAACTTTGGAAATTTCACGATTCAACAGGATGCGTCTGATGCGGAAGAGTAAGATGCTTGAACGCGCCACAACAAACAATAAACAGCAAAGAAGTTAAAATGACGATGAAAAAGTACCTGTCAAATTGCTTTCTTCTTTTCATTCCAATACTTCTCTGGAATATCCTACTAGTTGATTATTTACCCGTAGGATTTCATCCCGACAACTTCGATAAAGACATTCCGCCACTCATTAAATATGGCGAAATCATTTTACGCCTGGTAGTATTTGTTCTTCCCGTAGTGATGCTCTTTTCGATTAAAACAAAATGGCAAAAGGTGGGGCTTTTCATTTATTTACTCGGACTTGTTGTCTATTTTTTGTCGTGGACGCTACTCATTCTTCGTCCTGAATCAAATTGGAGCCACAGTCTGCTCGGGTTCATGGCCCCTGCCTACACAACCATCCTCTTTCTCGTCGGAATTGGATTGATCGGCCGAAAAGCATTTTTTAAAATACGACATCTCTCACTGATTTATAACATCTTTTCCTTTCTTTTCGTGATGGTACATTCTGCACATGTCTACATCGTCTATGTGAGATTGAACGCATAAAAAACAACTCATGCCAATGAACCAACCAATACAATTTATTTTACGTTACTTTTGAAAATGACCTTATGAAAACGATTCTTCTCTCCCTTGTGTTCTTTCCCTCCTTGTTATTTGCTCAAAATTACACCTCGTTCATTTCTACTTCGGACTCCTCTGATACCTGGATGGACCAAAACAGTTGCTCCGATTTCAATTGCTACGAATCCTTCACCAAACGCTATTCTATCGAAGGCGACACAATTATTGGAGGATTGCCGTACGCTAAATTATATGTCAAAGAAAAGCACCAGACAGGACCTATTCAAAGTCAATTCTGCTCGGAGACAAGCTATTATTCTTATTCATATTTCGGGGCGATACGAGATAGCGGAAAGAAAATCTTTGTAATTCGATACGACTCCTCTGATTCAACCGAATACATTGCCTACGACTTTAATTTAACGATAGGAGATACGCTTCCCTCTCCAACAGGATTCGCAGGAAGTGACGGTCCCAATCGCGTGATTAGTGCAATCGATTCTGTTCAAGTATTTGGCACCTACCGCAAACGCTTTGTTGTTGACGCGAATACCTTCGTTGTTGAAGGGACTGGCGCTTCAACGGGAC
>JBNKGN010000466.1:0-2114 GCA_050289845.1 Crocinitomicaceae bacterium
GCGAGGATATTTCAAAAGAATACGATGTTTTGTACAATGAATTGAAAATGTACAATCCAGAATTGATTCACAAGGACATCGTACTCGCGATCACCAAAAGTGATATGTTGGACGACGAATTGAAAGAAGAAATTAAAGCAACCGTACCATCGAAAGTACCTTCCATTTTTATATCTTCCGTTACAAATGAGGGAATTGATACCCTAAAAGATATGATTTGGAAAACACTGAACGATGATTGAATGGTTTGAATCGATTGATCGCGCAATAGTTCTCGCCGTAAATGGGTGTCACACGCCTTGGCTGGATGTATTTATGTGGACCGTTTCGGGCAAAATCATTTGGATTCCCTTTTACCTTTTTCTCGCGTATTTATGCTATCGAAAGACCAACTGGAAGTACACCGGATTGTTCGTTCTATTGGCTATTGTTGCGGTTGGATTGTCTGATTTTACTTCCTCGCAACTAATAAAAGATACCGTAATGCGTTACCGACCTTCCCATCACGGTTTGCTCACCCATCGCCTGCATTTTTACCAGTTGCCCGATGGCGAATTTTACAAAGGAGGACAATATGGATTTGTTTCTTCGCATGCGGCCAATTTTTTCGCGATTTGCACTTTCGCTTATTTGGCATTGAAACCGTATTACAATCGTATGTGGCTGCTGTTCGGTGTGGCTATTCTGGTTTCCTTTAGTCGTTTGTATCTCGGAGTGCATTACCTTTCTGACTTGATCGGTGGAGTGGTTCTCGGAACTCTTTTCGCGTGGTTGGTATATCGTTTTGTATTTTTGAGAATCAAATTAAAGGATTGATATGGCGTTTGTTTGGGTGTTTCTTGGCGGTGGATTGGGAAGTGTGGCTCGCTACGGAATCTCGAAACTGTCTACAACTTTGTACTCTGGAAATTTTCCGCTTGGGACGCTAATCTCGAACCTGATCGCATCGTTTTTGTTGGCACTTTTGGTTGTTTATATTCTCCCAAAACAGACCGATTCATCTTGGTTGCAACCGCTTTTGATTATTGGTTTTTGCGGTGGGTTTAGCACCTTTAGTACGTTTGGAAATGAGACAGCACAACTGCTTCAGAGCGGACATGCGGGTATCGCGGTACTGAACATTCTCGTTTCGGTACTGGTGGGTGTTGGTCTTATTTTTTGGATGCGCTCGGCGGCCTAAAGATCTTTTGGTAACAAAGTTTCCAACTGTGCGACCAATCCTTTTCTTTTCTCGATGATTTTCTCCAAGTCGGTTTTGGCGATTACGCCTTTCGTTTTGAATGCTTTGTAATAACGGAACCAATCGTAGGCAGCGACTCCAAACACACCAATTAATGCATAATATAAGAGTGCCAATCCCCAGCTTTCATAGATGTAATAATAGAATATGAAGATCACAGGGATATTCGCAAGTCCCATCAAAATCTTGCCAAAGATCATCTTTACAGATCCCCAGAAGACTTTTCGTTTGAACGATTTTTCAGCGAAGCGTTTTACCCAAAAATAAACGGGTCCACAATGAATCAACCCAAGAAGAGCGAGAGGGAATAGTAAGAGCATCAACAAAAATTCCTTCGCACGACCTCCAGACGGGTTCATCTGTTTCCAGTAAACGTATTTGTCTTCTAGTTTCATCCGTTTCAATAACGAGAAATAACCGCCAATCTCTTTCTTCGTGGCGGACAATTGCGGATCATTATCAGGATCTTGTTTGTTGAGCCAATGCGCTAAATTTTGAGAGTAACGCCATCTGCGTTCCAGCGGAATGCTTAAGTCCACAGAATCTGGATTCATTCCCTTGCGCGTCAACATCATCATTTGCTCGTGAAAGTCCGATTGATTAGAATCTTCAATGTGAGTGATTTGCTCCTGCATTAATTTTTCTACGCGCCGAGTAACTTCTGTGATCGCTTTGTTAGGGTTTTCTTCGTACAATTCGCGGTAATCGTTCAAACAAAATTTGTCCGAAGTAGCAATAAGTAAATCACTACGCATGCGGTTCGGAAGGGAATAATTCGATCCAACGGCAGCCATGTAAATTTTCTTTGACCAGTTGATCGTTTCTAAAGCTTGAAAACCAATTTTAGCGGCACCTTTTTTTACGGGTTTTAACC
>JBNKGN010000467.1:0-2110 GCA_050289845.1 Crocinitomicaceae bacterium
CCGATCTTAAGATCGTCAACCTGATCGTAGAAGCCATTTGCTTCAGAACGTTCCCAAGCTCCCAATAAAGTATCGATATATGCTTTGGAAGCGTCGCCTTCAGTTCTGTTGACCATGCTCATAGAACACGAGATCAAACGATCAAAATTGTCTTTTCCAAAATCGCCGCAAATCTTTTCTGCGCGAAGAAAATACTCAACCGCTTCTTTGTAATTTTCCACTTGCATCGCTTCGTTTGCGATAAATCGCATACGCGTACATTCACGATCTTCTCCTTCTTGAGCGAAGCTCGCTGTTCCTAACAATAATGTGGCTACTATAAGTAAATTTCCAAGTTTCATCTTCTTACTTTTTATCTGTGCTTCTTAGGCGTTATTAGTTTACTCTTCGTTTCTGGAACCATCTTTCATTTTGTGCCGGAGCAATTGAAATTCCAAAGTTGATTCCGTAATAATTTTCTTTCATTTGGCTCGCATCAGAAGTACCTCGCTGTCCAAGTGACAATCCTAAGTTGACAGAGGACAATGATTTTCCGATGGTCACTGGTACTCCAAATCCAAATGTTGTGCCAAAGTCACTTACCTGAATGTTGTTAATTGCATACGGAAGCGTATAGCTGTAGAAACCAACGCGATACTTCATTTGTTCGAAAATGTTGGTCTTACTTGAATTGAATTGTAAGTTGCCTTCAGGAACGAATTGAATGCCCGCCGTTAGCTTCGAAGACTTCAAATAATTTGATGAAGGATTGTAAGGATCATTGTATTTACTCCAATCAATCGTACTATATGATGCATGCAAGGAAATGACAGGATGCAAGCGACGTTGAATCGATTTGGAATCTTTGAACATGTACGAATAACTCAATCCATAGGTGAATTCAGGTGCCGTTTGAATACGCAATCCCGATTGTTCGATAAATGAAGCGGTGTCGTATCCATTCGGATTGTTGACGTTTCCTGCTTGGAAAATCCCCTCAGTATAAGAAGCCTTCAATCCTTGACTTGGATCGATCGTAGCGAACAAGCCAATTTCATGGTTCGCGTTAATGTAGTGTTTGAAGTAGAATCCGAAATCGTAGTGAATGCTGCGAACATCGGTAGTATTGATACCAACTCCCCCTGTGTTATTTGCACTGTTAGAAAGCCAGCTTTGACGTGTGTGGGATACATTTCCAAACAACCAACCGAGGTTTCCTCCTACCGAAAGACTTGTACTATCAAGGAATGGAAGCAACTCGGCCGAAAATCCGACAAATGTTTCACTCAAACCTCCGGAACCAAAATAGCGATATGTGATGGAGTCTGTTCCAACGTTTTCACCAGAGATCAAGTCGTAATTTCGGAGTGCGTAGGGACGCAAGCCCAAACCGATCCCAAAATGTTTCGCGAAGGAAAAACCGAAGGCGAAATGTTGAATACCCGTTTTCGAAGCGAATTCTTTGGTGTCTCCTTGCGTGTAATTCGACAGGCGAGAAGAGAGTCCAATGGAGAAAATTGGTTGACCAACGCCGAGCGCGTTGTACGAAGCGGGATTGTAATAGTTGAGTGTCGTTGAATCAATGAGTGTGATTTCTGTGTTCCCAATGCCTGATAAGATAGGGTGATCGTATCCAGAAGTTTCTCCCAGTCCGTAATAACTGAAAGGATCTTGTGCTAAGGAAACGAGTCCAGAAATCACAAATAATACAACGAGAAGGGTGTTACGCATTATGCTTATAAATTTCAAACAGACCTTTTAAGGTCAAATTTTCGTCTGCAAAGATGTCATTTTTTACCTGTATATCAAAGTAAGCGGCATCTCCACCGGTCATAAAAAAAGTTAAGCTCCCGAATTGGGATTGGTAGTAACGTGCAAATCCTTCTATCTCTGCCTTGATTCCATTAATCACGCCCGATTGTATGCTTGTTTCTGTTGTCTTACCAACGAGCGGAAGTGGGGTTTTATTGGATAACAGCGGTAAATTTTCTGTATAGTCATTCAAAGCTCGGTACCGAAGATCAATCCCAGGCGCAATTGAACCACCCAAATAGCCATTCGTTTGGTGTACTAAATCAAATTTAATACACGTACCGATATCGATGCTAACACCATATTCGGTGGTCATTTG
>JBNKGN010000468.1:0-2100 GCA_050289845.1 Crocinitomicaceae bacterium
GGTCCGTATTCTAATTTTGATGAGGAAGCACAATGGATGACCGCGTTATCATACGAGAAACTCGGTCAAAAGGAACAAGCTCAAAATTACTTTGCAAAGATCGTTGAGCAGGGTGGTTATTATAAAAAACAAGCTCTGGCTAAAATGAAGCGCTAATTTTCGCGTTATATCTCTGTGACGGAAGCATTTTTTTTCGTTATTTGTTCAAGTTTACAACGCGTGAGAGTACGTTTATTTTTATTGGGACTTCTTGGACTTGCACTTCTTTCGTCAAGTCGCTATTTCGATTCTGTTGATCGGCAGCAAGAGGATTTTCATGTTTTTCAGCATGTTTTACAAACCAAAGAAGGGATTTTAGATCTTCATCTCAGTGAAGACAGTGTCAATTATTACCTCAACATTTTACAAAAAGAACTTCAGAAACCGCAAAGCGCATTAGAACAATTCAAATTGTACTCAGAAATGGTGGCCCGATTAAAAGGGGGGCATACTTCGGTGATGCAAAACCGCGAAGTACAGACCGAATGGCTGCAAGCGCACCAATCTCTTCCGATTGATTTGTACCTCGTTGGTCGGCATTTGGTGACAGGAAAAATCATTCCCGATGACTATGATAATATTAAGCGGACAAATTACAGTCGAAAAAATCAAATTCCGCACGGCTCTGAAATATTAAGTATTGATTCATTGACCGTCCCCGAAATGATGGCGCAGATCGGTCGCTATTTGTCGAGTGATGAAGGATCCATGGACTTTAAATATTACCAGGCATCTCAAATGTTCGACTTCTACCATCATTTGGCCTTGCCTATCACCAAAGATTCTGTTCTCGTTGAATATGTTACCCCTGACTTCGATACCAATCGGGTATTTCTTGCGCCTGGGAAAGCGCCGATTCACTCGATGAACGAACGGTTGATGCACTATTCTGAAAAATACGATGTAAACGAACGCGATTTCGGGAAATTTAAAATCGTTAAGAACACGTACGGTTACTTTCGATTTAAATCCTTCTCCGCGTCTTCGGGATCAGAATACGATGCCTTCTTAAAGTCATCCTTCGAAAAAATAAAGCGGGAAGACATCAAATATCTCGTGATCGATCTACGCGGTAATACGGGGGGAGTGATGCAATACGATTTCATCAAATACATCGTCGGGGAAGGCGTGAATATTGGACGTTATGTGGTTTCGAAACCTTTTAAAAAGTCGCAAAATCAATATGTCAGAAAAATAAACGGTCCTTTTCTGCGCTATGCTGTTCTCAGTTGGCAACAAAAACGAAAACTTAGAAATGGCTCCTTCAATCAGGGAATTATCCTGACGGAAGACGTTGACGAAGATTTATTGTTTGACGGTAAAATCTGTGTGATTACGGACGAAGGAACTTTTTCTTCTGCTGCAATTTTGGCGTGTCAATTGAAAACGCTTGGCAATGCGACCATTATCGGCCGTCCAGCTGGAGGAAGTTTTTACGCTGGAAATGCAGGGACCTTGTTGGTCAAATTACCTTATTCGGGCATTGAAATCGCGGTTAATCCGAACACTTTTTATTCGCAATTGAACGCGGCAGAATTTCCGTTGGAAGTCAAACAACCCGATGTATTCCTAAACCCCTTGATTTTGGACGATTCCGATCTAGATCAATTCTATTTCAAGGAAGCTGTTGCTGTTTTTAACGATTAGTTTTGTAAGTTTACCTGAAACCAAAACTACACGAATGAAATCGTTGCTGTTCGTTACTTTCGCTGCTCTTGTATTGTTTTCTTGCAAAGAAGCCCCTAAATCCCCTGCCATCCAGGTGGAAGAAATCCAAGCTGAAATTCCGGAAGAAGATCTCTTTCCCTATGACACCTTACAAGGCATGTACATGGGAGATTTTGGTGGAAGTAAAATTCGCATTGTTCTGAATTATGTTAGTGGCACAAATGCCATTGGTTACAATCTCCACAAAGGATTGCAGCGTAATTTAATGGGAAAAGTTTCGCGTTCTGGCGATTCTATAACTGTAACGATGTCCGAGCCAGGAGATCACGAGTACGACGGCGTTTTTGTTTTGAATTTTCGAGGCGTCGATGTCGCTCCTGAGGGTGTTTGGAC
>JBNKGN010000469.1:0-2090 GCA_050289845.1 Crocinitomicaceae bacterium
TTTTAATGTACGCTTTCTTGTTTTAGATCATTCTTTAGAAAAACGCAGGCAAGCGCCTTCTCCTCCCGTATACGTCAACTGCAAAAGATACAAGCCTCGAGGCAATTCTGCCACATTGATTCCGAAACCGACGTACGCGCTTCCTTTCTTCCATACTTTTCCGTGATAATCATAGATTTTATAGTCGGCGAATCCAATATTAGGTGCATTGACAGTAATTCGGTCTTTCACAGGATTTGGTGAAACGGAATAATTTGTTGTTTGCTCTTTCAATCCGACGTGTGTTGCGAGGTAATCACACTCCTGTCCAGCTGTATTATATTCGCCAAAAGTATCGTTTGAATAACATCTGAATTCGTACAGCCAATAATCCACAATTGACATGGAGTCGCAATTTTGTGGCTTAGGGAACAGATACGCAATTTCTGGGTTTCCGCCTTGAACGATTCCCATCTTCTCTACGGCTCTGCCCGACAATCCGTGAGCACCTTGAAGATGTACCAAATCAACATATCGCAGCACCTCACTATTGATGGTTAAGGTACCGACATCTATCACTTGTACTTTAGACAGAGAATCACAATACGGATCCAAACCATGATCGTTGTAAATTGTCCAAACATCGCCTGGTGAAGCGCCGAAATCGTACAATAAAAAGAATGTATCCAGTCCTCGGTAAAAAACGGAATCTCCCGAAAATCGCGTTATTCTCGTTTCTGTCCATTCGGAACCTAAGAACGTGGTACCATTTTGAAGCGTGTAAAACTGTTGCCAATGTTCTTCCAGTTTTTGACAGGAATATCCGTCAACTATTGTATCACTAACATAAGACACAGTCGTCAAACCACTAGAAAACAACCCGAAATCATAATGCCATTTTGCGCCTTGCTGTCCCCAAACTTGGGCGTGTCCCGAAAAACTGAAAATGATAAGCGTAACAATTAATGTTGCAGTCCTCATGCGTATATCGTTTCTATTACAAACGTTCTAAACAAAAAAAGGAAAGCACAGCCTCCCTTTTTTAATGTCAAATCGCAAAAAAAATCACGATCCACAACCAACACAGTCAAAATGACTATCCATTGGTTTTACTCCTTTCAATTGCATTTCCAAGTTATGAATCTGGTCTTTAATATCCATATCTTGAAACATATCTCCAGTAAGTGTCGCTTTCAACGCTTCAATTTCTTCGCTTAGTGTAGTTTCTGTTTGCATGATTCTCGATTTTATCTTTCATAAACAAAGATGCAAATCTCCCGACCAAAATCGACCAATAACACAGCGAAGTTTTCAACCTTTCCAAGTTCATCTTGTTCATAATACAACCATTTTAAACAATTCTACGTCTCTTCGGTATGTTAACGCAAATTATTGTTTATATTAACCCTGTGTTAACTACTACATGTTGCTATGAAATCATTTTTACTCCTTGGAAGTGTCTTTTCCTTTCTATTAACTGCTCAGGCGCAATACTGCGATACAGGCGGTCCTTCTTCGTTGAATGACTCCAATTTGGAACAACTTCAAATTACAGGTGCATCGGGAAGTATTAACTTCACCGGATGTCCAGGCGTACTTGGCGTGCAGTACCATACTACGGAAACCGTCACCCTTAATGCCGGAGGAACATACGTTCTAACCGTTAAATTTGGAACTTGTGGTGGCAATTTTTCAGGAGTTGGTGAGGCATGGATTGACTTTAGTGGAGACAACGTTTTTAGCCCCAATGAATCCGTTTTAACCTGGTCGGGAACACCGCCAATGACCGCAACGGGATATATTATAAATGTCCCTGCAGGATCAATTAATGGTGCCACGAGAATGCGTGTCATGCAAGCTGAAAACGCTTCTATCCCTATGGATCCTTGTGCGAATTTCACCTGGGGTTCTGTTACCGATTTCAATGTAATTATTCAGGGAGGAGTGGATTGCTCTGTATACACGGGTGACGATCGTTTCGACCCACGCCCCGTTCCATCCTTGCCATTTGCGGAAACCTACAATTCTTCTTTCTGCTATAGCAATCAAAACCCCGCTTACAGTTCGCCAGACGTATTCTACAAAATTGTTCCAGGAAATGTCGAAGCCAT
>JBNKGN010000470.1:0-2060 GCA_050289845.1 Crocinitomicaceae bacterium
GGGTACCATCACCGAATTAGAACATCAGCACGACGAAGCATGGATAGGCGGTCCAGGCATTGTTTCATGGAACATGGTACCTGGCACGATCGGCTGGCTTTCCGATGGAATCACGTGTTATTTTCAGTCCGAAGAATCAGGTTACTCCCATTTGTACACGCTCAATACAATTACGCACCAGAAAAAAGCCCTGACTTCGGGTAATTGGGAAGTACATGAAGCAACTTTGAGCAACGACGGCGCCACTTTTTACCTAACGACGAACAAAACACATCCTGGAGATCGTGGCTTTTACCACCTTTCAGTTGCCAACGGAAATCTCACGCCTATTCTCACACAATCAGGTGCACACGAAGTCAGCATTTCTCCAGACGAAAAATGGTTGGCCGTTCGCTATTCGAATGCAACCAAGCCCTGGGAAGTTTATCTCGCTCCAAACAAACCTGGCGCCGTTTTAAAACAAATTACTACTTCTACAACCGATGCGTTTGAAGCATACAACTGGTACAGTCCTGATGTAATTCAGTTTACGGCAAGCGATGGCACAGGGATTCACGCCCGATTGTATACTCCCGAAGCGTCAGTAAAAAACAATTCGGCGATTATATTTGTCCACGGCGCTGGCTATCTGCAGAACGCACATCATTGGTGGAGTACATATTACCGTGAATTCATGTTTCACAATCTACTGCGCGACAATGGATTTACGGTGTTAGACATCGACTATCGTGCAAGCGAAGGATACGGGCGGGATCACCGCACTGCCATTTACCGAAATATGGGCGGTAAAGATCTTTCGGATCAAATCGATGGGCGGCAATTACTGATTGATTCCCTCGGAATTGACAGCGACCGTATTGGAATTTACGGAGGATCTTACGGTGGTTTTATAACGTTGATGGCATTGTTAAAAGAGCCTGGTAAATTTCAAGCAGGCGCCGCCTTGCGTTCGATAACGGATTGGAATCACTACAACCATGAATACACGAGCAATATCCTGAATTATCCCTCTACCGACACACTTGCATACGAAGTAAGTTCGCCTATTTATTACGCTGAAAATCTGTCCGATCGTTTGTTGATGCTACATGGAATGGTTGACGATAATGTTCAATTTCAAGATGTCGTGCGTCTTTCTCAAAGCTTTATCGAATTGGGAAAAGTAAATTGGGAACTGGCCGTATTCCCCGTTGAGGCTCATGGGTTTCAACAATCCTATTCCTGGGCAGACGAATACCGACGCATTTACGAACTCTTTATGGACGAATTACTCTTAAATTCTGGGAATTAATGGAATTACGCGAACTCATCTCGAAAGAAGAAATGCTCTTGAATTTCGACATCATTCACGAAATGTATCCTTCCATCACTTACGAGGAATACAGCAACGAATTGGATCTTATGTTACCGCATAATTACGGACAAGTGGCCATTTACGACGGATCTATTTGTGCGGGTCTCACAGGTTTTTGGGTAGGGTCCAAGCTCTGGTGTGGAAAATACATGGAATTGGACAATGTAATTATCTCCGAAGCGTATCGCAGACGTGGCATTGGCGAACGTTTGTTTCAATACATGGAACAAAAAGCACGCGAATTGAACTGCACCATGCTTGCTCTGGACTCATACACCGATAATTTTCCTGCACATAAATTTTTCTACGCACAGAACTACGTACCGCGTGGATTTCATTTTATTCACGTGCTGGACAAGTCAAAAGTGCGTTAATTGGACAATTGTTAATCTATTTGAATGATTGTTAACAAGTCTTAAACGGATTCATTTCGCATTAATGGAACTAGTACATTTCCGAAAAAAATAAAAGAACCATGAGAATCCTTTTCACCCTGGTATTAGCAGCCTTCTTTGCTTATCCCACGTTCGCACAAAAGACAGCGCACATCAACACCACGACTTTGGTAGAAATGATGCCTGAAAAAGCGGCAGCGGAAGACGAACTAAACAAACTGAAAATCGAGATGGAAGCCTTACTTCAGGAATTGATTGATAAGTACGCATACCTCGTATCCGACATGGAACAAAACGGTGAATCCTGGAAT
>JBNKGN010000471.1:0-2043 GCA_050289845.1 Crocinitomicaceae bacterium
TAGAAGAGAAGTCGCCCCTCGGCTACGCTCGGGGCTCAGATCTTTTTGGGAGAATACAATCCTAGTCCCTTCCAATGATTGCAGTTTCTCAGTTTATTGCCTTTGCTATTCGTTTTTCAACATTTAACTTTCCTTCGCACCTCATCCTTTCACAAGTTCAGAGATAGAGAGATCAAGAAATCGTTACGAATTAGTTCTTTAATTCTTCGTTTAGAATATGGTATTCTTGTTACTTCCGTTTAACTTTAGGAATTGAATTTTCGATTAATTAAGAAAATTCCTTTTATTTAAGATTACATGCCACAATCACCCAAAATATTCTCCCTACAACAAGTGCTTTCTTCCATCCGAAAAACGTTGGAGGAGCGCTACCAAAGTGAGTATTGGGTAAAAGTAGAAATGCACAAGTTAGGCAAAACGCCGAGCGGACATTGTTATCCAGAACTCGTTCAAAAAGAAGATGGGAAGATTGTTGCGGAAGTGCGCGGAACCATCTGGCGGCATCATTTCGATGCAATCAACAAACGGTTTATGGAAGTCGTGAAGGAACCCTTGAAAGAAGATTCAACGCTGTTGATGAAGGTCAAAATCCAGTTTCACGAGATTTATGGATTGAGTTTGCAAATCACGGACATCGATCCGAATTACTCGCTGGGAGAACTGCAACGCGAACGTGCTGAAACTCTTCGAAAACTCGAAAAAGAAGGCTTGTTGAATGCCAATCAACGCCTCGAGTTTCCTCTGTTGCCAAAACGCGTAGCGATTATCTCAGCGGCTTCGAGCAAAGGGCTTTCCGATTTCATGAAAGTGATTGAACAAAACGATTGGGGTTATCGCTTTTTCACGATGTTATTTCCTGCGTACTTGCAAGGCGATCAAGCCGCACATTCGATTATGCATCAATTGCAGCGAATTCGATCGGTGCAACAGCATTTTGATTTGGTGGTAATTGTACGTGGCGGCGGTGGCGAAGTGGGGATGAGCTGCTACAATCATTACGATCTCTGTAAAGCAATTGCGGAATTTCCGATGCCTATTTTGACGGGAATTGGACACTCGACAAACTTAACCGTAGCAGAAATGATCTCCTATCGAAATGCGATCACTCCTACCGAACTTGGCGACTTTTTGATTCAGGCATTTCACGAGTATTCCGTACCACTGAAAGATGCAATCAAGAGTATTCGTGTTCATGCGAAACAACAACTGGAACTTTCCAACATGCATTTAAAAACCGCATCTCGAAAATTTAGCCACACCACGCAACAACGGCTTGCCAGCGAAAAAAATGCGGTGGATTTACTGCGAAAAGAACTGCGACACGGCACGCGAAATGCGACGGCAAGAAGCAACGAATCATTAAAACGCTTCAAACATTTGGTCTCTAGCGGAACCCGATTGATCTTGCAACGAAACTCGGCACGAATTGATAGTCAACGCGATCAACTCAGTACAAAAAGTCGCAGCTACCTGCAAGAAAACCGTCATTTACTCGAAAAAATGATGTATTCCGTGAAATTAATGGACCCAATCAACGTTCTTCAACGCGGTTACAGTATCACAACAATCGATGGGAAGTCGCTTTCAGAGAAAAATCCACCGTTGGAAGGGGGTAAAATTACGACAAGAACCGCTACTTTTAGTATAGAATCGGAAGTGATCAAAATTGAAAAACCATGAGTGAGAAGCCTAATTACAAAGATGCGTTTGAAGAATTGCAACAAATCGTCGCGGACATTGAAGACGGAGAAATCAGCGTAGACGAACTTAGCGTTAAAGTAAAGCGTGCTTCGGAATTGATAAAAATCTGCAAAGAAAAATTGGCTTCAACAGAAGAAGATGTACAGGAAATTTTGAAAGAATTAGATGACAAATAATCGTTGGTTTACAGTGTTAAAGAAGCATCAATGGTCACTCATTTTTGGGGTTCTTTTTGTATGGACAGCCTGGCTATATGGTTCTTTCGATACTATGGATAGAGGCCCCTACTCGGTGCACCAATGGCGTCAGGCGGATTGCCTTTCGATTACGGAAAATTACCAC
>JBNKGN010000472.1:0-2039 GCA_050289845.1 Crocinitomicaceae bacterium
GAGCGCAGCCGAGGGGCGACTCCTCTTCTAACGGTCACTTTCCGTTCCCTACCATCAAAAGCTACAACCTTCATAAATAACGTAAGCAATAATCTCCAAAAAAAATCTGAGCCCCGAGCGTAGTCGAGGGGCGACTCCTCTTCTAACGGTCACTTTCCGTTCCCTACCATCAAAAGCTACGCTTTTTCTTATCTTTGCACCCGCAATGTCGACAAATTACAGTTCATATTTACAGCATCCCGTTTTTAAAGTTGCTTCGGAAATCATCACCAACGAGGGTCTAGAAGCGTATGTTATTGGCGGTTACGTGCGCGATTTACTCCTCGAACGTCCTTCGAAAGATATCGATATCGTTGTCGTTGGAAACGGATTAGATTTGGCACAAAAATGCGCCGAGAAATTACGTGTTAAAAAAGTTTCTCTTTTTGAGCGCTTTGGAACGGCACAATTTGTCTACAAGGATTTGGACGTCGAATTTGTTGGGGCGCGAAAAGAATCCTATCGAAGCGATTCTCGTAAACCCACTGTGGAAGATGGATCTTTACAAGACGACCAAAACCGTCGTGATTTCACAATCAATGCACTGGCAATTAGTCTTCACAAAAACAATTTCGGCGAATTAATCGATCCTTTTGGCGGAATTCAAGACCTTGAAGATAAAATCATTCGCACCCCTCTAGAACCAGCGCGAACGTATAGCGACGACCCACTTCGGATGATGCGTGCGATTCGTTTTGCTTCTCAGTTGGATTTTAAAATTGAACGCAAAAGTCTGGAAGCAATTTCCGAAAATGCCCACCGTTTGCAAATCATTTCGAACGAGCGAATCATGGACGAGTTCAACAAAATTGTTTTGAGCAAAACGCCTTCTCGTGGTATCAAATTATTGAATGCAACGAAATTATTGCAGGAATTTTTCCCCGAACTAGTCAAACTCCAAGGCGTAGAAACGCGGGATGGTAAATCGCACAAAGACAATTTCTACCATACGCTTGAAGTGCTCGATAACATTTCTGAAAACACCGACAATTTGTGGTTGCGCTGGGCTGCTATTTTACACGATATTGCCAAAGCACCAACGAAGCGCTTTGATCCGAAAGTTGGTTGGACTTTCCATGGTCACGAAGATTTAGGCGCGCGAATGGTTCCGAAATTGTTTACTCGAATGAAGTTGCCACTCGATCAGAAAATGCGCTACGTACAGAAATTGGTGCGATTGCATTTACGTCCCATTGCGCTTGTGAAAGGCTCTGTAACGGATTCTGCTGTGCGCCGTTTGCTTTTTGAAGCAGGAGACGACGTGGACGATTTAATGACTTTGTGCAATGCGGACATCACTTCGAAAAATGAATTTAAAGTCCGACGTTACAAGCAAAACTTCGCTACGGTAAAAGAGAAACTTCTCGACGTTGAAGAAAAAGATCGCGTTCGAAATTTTCAGCCACCCGTTTCAGGAGATTTGATTATGAAAACCTTTGGATTGGCGCCTTGTCATGAAATTGGTGTCATCAAGTCGCGGATCAAAGAAGCAATACTGGAAGGTGAAATTGAAAACGACGCAGAACAAGCCTACACCTTCATGCTAAAAGTTGGTACCGAAATAGGTTTGAAAATTGCAGATGGAACTGCACAATAATCATTAATTTTGCTGACTTACAGCGGGCAAAAACAATCATGGCAGGATTAAAATTCAGAGTTCTACTCGATTCAAGTGATAAAAATGAGATTTTTCGCGATCTATTGATCAGTGATACGGAAAACTTCGAGGTGTTTTATAACGCCATTCTCGATGCCTATCAATTCAATGGTGATCAAATGGCTTCCTTTTATATGTCGAACGACAGTTGGGACAAAGGGCATGAAATTTCCATTTTCGATATGTCCATGGGCGAAGATCCCGACCAAATATTACCGAGCGTGATGAGCACTTCGACAATCAGCGATTACATTGTTGAGGAAGATCAAAAAATGATTTTGGTGCACGACTTTATCCGTATGTGGATTTTCCTCATCGAACTTATTGAAGTGGTTGAAGAAGC
>JBNKGN010000473.1:0-2021 GCA_050289845.1 Crocinitomicaceae bacterium
TTTAAAAGGCACACCTACCAAACCCGAATTAAAAGGTGAAGTTGCCTTAAATGGGGGAAGTGCGTACATCGACATATTGGGCGTTCACTTTGGCCTTGATGGTCCTATCAAAGTAGATAAGTACGGATTTTATATTGATGGAATCCCTATATTTGATGAAGATGGAAACTCAGGAATGCTTGTAGGAGCCGTATTCCATGACAATTTCAAAGACTTTAACTTCGATCTTCAATTTGATCTGGAACCGCAATTAGTCGCATCGAACAATCCATTGTTTGGAAACGACGAATTCAGCAAATTCCTCGTAATGAATTTACCCTATGAGTACGACGCACTGTACTATGGAAAAGGCTATGTTACTGGAATGGCCAACATCTTCGGTTATACGGACAATCTTGAAATTTCTGTCGACTTCAAAACAATGCCTGGAACCGTTCTGAATATTCCGATGTACGGCGTTGGGGAAATTGATGAGAACGACTTCATTACCTTCAAGGAAGAATTGGAAGATACACTTGGGGACAATCTCGCACCACTATTTGATTTGTCAGGGGTCTATCTCGATCTTAATTTTGAAGCAACGAAAGATGCCAATATCAATATTATTTTCAACGAAGAAATCGGCGATGTAATTAGTGCCAATGGTCAAGGAGAGATCGCTATAACACTGGATAATCAAGGAGATATTCGTATGGAAGGCACCTACGAAGTATCAAATGGGATGTACAACTTTGCAATGAATCCGGTAACAGGGAGTCCAATCGCAGTGAAACAAACATTTATTATTGAGCCTGGCGGAAGTATCAGCTGGTCAGGGAATCCATACGATGCGAAATTGGATTTGAAAACCTATTACAAACTCAACGCCAATTTGTCCGAAATAAGTGGCGACGATCAATTTAGCTCTGGAGGTGGACACCAATCGATTTATTCGTACTTGTTGCTTACGGGAACTATGGAAGAACCACAGATCCAATTTGACATTCAAGCGCCCCAAGCAGACGATTTTGGTCAAACGTTAATCGATCGGGTGAAAAGCGATAAGGATGAATTGAGTCGTCAGTTCTTCTCACTGATGCTTGCCCGGAAATTCAAGCCATTGGCAGGTACACGAAATAGTGGTGGCGGCGCAGCGTTAGACTTATTAACCAATCAGATCAACGCTATGTTATCACGCATTTCGGAAGATTACGTGATGAAAGTGGACATCGACAACGACATCATTTCAGGGGACAACACCTATGAATTTGGTATTTCGAAGGGATTCTTAAATGATCGACTGATGCTCTCTGGAAGTTTTGGTGTTGAAAATTACGGGCAACAAGAAGTGGATGAAAACGGACAAATTAATTCAGGGCAATTGATCGGAGATATCAATTTGGAATACGCGCTCAATCAAGCTGGAACGTTCCGCGTTAATATATTCAACGAATCGAACGATAAAACAATCATCCAAAGTGGTGGCGACGGAGGATTTACGCAAGGAGCGGGGCTCTCATACAAAGAAGATTTTGAGAGTATGGACGATTTCAAAGTCGTTCAATATGTCTTCGATGTATTCCGAAAGAAAGAGAACCGACGTTACTTAGGCAAAGGACGCCGTCAAAAACGACCTGTTCCCCAAGAGGTTAAGGAACAGCCTTAGGAACTCCCATAAATCCGCGCACCATTTCCGAATATTTTCTAACTTCGTAACGCTTTAAACGCAACACGAAACGGATAAGATTATGAAAAAAATTCTGATTGCCAACCGCGGAGAAATTGCACGTCGTGTGATTCGCACATGTAAGAAAATGAACATTGCTAGCGTTGCCATCTATTCGGATGCTGATGCAAATGCGCCGCACGTGCTTGAAGCAGATGAAGCCGTTTACGTGGGAGCAAGCCCATCTTCCGAAAGTTATTTGCGTCAAGACGTAATTTTGGAAGCTTGTAAGCGCCTGGGTGTGGATGGAATTCATCCGGGCTATGGATTTTTATCTGAAAATTCTGGATTTGCGCGTAAAGTGAAAGCCGCTGGT
>JBNKGN010000474.1:0-2020 GCA_050289845.1 Crocinitomicaceae bacterium
TCCCTCCAGAAACAGTGAAATTTGCACCTGGATTCCCACAAGCTACGTAAGAGACACTATTACACGTTGAATCCGCGCCACAATTTGAAACCACTGTCAAACACACCGTATATGTTCCTGTTGAAGCATAGGTATGCGAAGGGTTTTGAAGTGTTGACGTGTTTCCATCACCAAAATCCCACAACCATGCCGTAGCCCCAGAAGCTGCGTATGTTTGATCTGTAAAGTCAATTCCTGACCCCACCTGATTGAAGGCCCAATCAACCACTAAGCTGTCACCAACTGTTTCTGTGTGCTGATCAAAACATGTGGTCGTCCAACCATAAATAGTATCAGAAAGTGTAGCTGTATACATGCTGGAAGGCCCCGAATACACATTAAATGTATCGATTGCATAAACCGCATTCGATCCGTCACCGAAATCATACGAAAAAGAAAGTTCTGGAATCCCTAAAAACACCGCTTGGTTGTACATTCTATCCAAAAGAACTGGGGATGACGCATTGGTAAAGGTCACCGTTGATCCACCGTTCAAACATTGATTGCCAACATTGAAATCCGCCGTTAAATCATACGAAACAATAGGATGTGCTAACAAATCTGCGTCCATGATATTCCCTCCAACAACAACGTCGTAAGAACGTGTCCAGGTTCCGAACAAGTCAATATCGCACAACCATTCTTGGGCGCCATCCGCCGCTGTGTAATCCGAAAAGATCATCCCGACACCATTCGCTGAATAATTCCCTAAAACAACCACGTAAGGTGCGTTCACTGTAATTGGAGCAAAAGTTGCTACTTTCTTGAGTACAGAGAGGTTTCCTCCTCCAAAAGTTGTATCCACAGTAACCGTTGTTGTAGCCAAAGCACTACCTGTTGGCAAAGAGTCCGTTCCAGCCAAATAAATTGCTGCAGTAACGTTTGCTGTGACTCCACCAGTAACATCCAACTTGTATGCGTAGAACTCAACACCGCTAATTGTAATTGCCTGAGGAGCATTGTAATATTGTCCAGCAGCTTGAGCTGAAGTAGCGTTATTGATACTCAAAGCAGAAAGACCCGTTGCTTTTGCCAGTGGGTATTGAACGGTGTCATTGGCGCACAATGTTGTTTTCGCCGAAGCATTGCCCGTTCCTTGTAAATCGTTGTAAATCGTAACATTAAGCGGTTCGAGCGTTTGTGCACTCAAATCACCAAACGCTACCATAAAAAGCAGAAATAAGTAAAGATTTTTCATAAAGTAGATTTTGAATTGTCTTACAAATCTACATCAAAACTTACGCAAAATCTAATCTAATTTCAAATTACCCCTTCGTTGTCAACCTTGATTTAATGGACTGTTCGAAGCTGATCTTTTCTAATTTGCTCTGAACCCATGCACCGATATTGAAATACTCGAGTACCACTCTTTCGTTTTGATCTTCAAGCAGCGTTGAAATTTCCTGATCCATTTTTTCAAAAATTTCCAGGCGATTCACGCTATCGATGGTTTTTGCCAATTTGCGAATGTGCTTAATACAAACGTTTTCTATCTGATAGTCCCGATCTTGTTTGCTTAAATAGCGATTGGTAGATTTTACCACGTATTCCAAGAAGTCGTAATTTTCTAATTCGTAATGAATTACGATATTAAACAAACGCGAAAAACTGTAAATATCACGTCGTAGGTTCTGCTCGTTATCGTTCAAAACCTGATTCAGATAATGCAGTGCTTTTTTATAATCGCCTACACCGAAATAACTGTACGCCTTGTTGTAAGTAAGAAGCACCTCCATTTCTTTACTGAATTTACCTTCGTAAACCGCTTCAACTTCTTCAATTTTAGGAATCAATTCGACGCTTTTTTCAAATTCGCCCATTGCATGCAGCAACACCAGCTCCTGATTAAATGTATTCGCGAAAATACGCAAAGAAATGTCCACCGAATTGAACGCGCGTTTTCCTTCCAAAGCACGAATATCCGCAATAAGGCGCTGTGCTTCTTCAAATTCACGCATATCAATGTGGCAGCGCAATAGGT
>JBNKGN010000475.1:0-2016 GCA_050289845.1 Crocinitomicaceae bacterium
GTAAACAAGAACATTGTATACAGAATAGTAAGTCTAACAACAATAGTAGCCTTGCAGCTCACATTTCGATAAGCATAAGACATCGTCATGCTTCATGCCGAAAACTTTGCAACAAATCCTGCCGCAAAACTTTTAAAATAACCCGAATTAATGTAGCTTGCAGGCCTATCTAAAGGGAACGATATGCAAGACAACAAATTGCGCAATTATATAAAGGATGTACTCGCAAATATGCCAGGCGATTGGTTGAATTTAACCACTCACCGACTTGATATTTACAATGAAAAATTGGCGAAAACGGAATTCCTTGAGCAACTAGAAAACTTCTTTCAAGAAAACAACTCGGACGCTGCAACTTTGCGTGAAATTCCCACAGCTTACGATTACATTCGTTTGGGGCATCCTTTGTCGTGTATCCTCGAATGGAGCATTGCGCACCTGAATTCCACAAAAGCTGAAAATATTATCAGTTTTTCGTCGAAAACAACACCAATTTTGGCAGTTCTACGTAAAAATTTGCTCACAAATAAACGCACGCGCATTGTACATACAGGAGAGGCGCCGCATTTTTTGGATGCAGAACTCCTACAACGTGTTTATGGGTATCATTTCGAAGTTCAGCGCATCGACGCAATTGAAGCACTTCCTACCTTTGACGGTAGTACCATTTTCATTGCTGAACAAGCAGATATGGGCCAATTTGATCTGCATTCCAATGTTGATTTTTACTTGAACATCCATGCACCGTTAGGGAGTGTTCTTTTGGTCAACGGCGAGAAAAATGAGGGTTATGTTTCCGAAATTCAGCATGTACGCCGACGAGAAACTATTGCCATGACACCATCAAATTGTCTTGTCGCTTTGCAATTGCTTGTAGATCCTAGTGCTGTCCGAAAGCACACCAGTACACGTGCCGCGGATAAAGAGAGTGTCTTGGCAACAATCAAAGAAATTACGGAAGCTCCTACCAAAGCCCTCGTAGGCTCCAGCGGACTTTCGGTACAATACGCGATCATGATGGGACTCATCGATCACGCGCAAGAGCATCACCCTGGAAAGGCCATCAAGTTTGTGGTGCCGCCCAATTGTTATGGTGGAACGAACGACCAGGCAAGACGTGTTGCTGCGTGCCTTGAGAACGTTGAAGTTGTGGATCTACCTGTGGACGGGGATCATAACATGGTGCAAAGCGTGGAAATCGTCTTGGCAAAAATTGCCGAACAGGATGCCATTCCCTACATCATCGCTGAAATTCCAACAAATCCCCGTGTGGAAGTTCCCAACTTGATGCAATTAAGAGATGCGCTTAGTAAATCACGCACCACCGCAACAGGTGAAAATGCTATCGATCCAGTGTTCATTTTGGACCAAACTTTCTGTCCAAACGTTCACTTTTTGGGTGACAATGAAATCCTGGCTTCTGTGCGCACCATTTCGTACGCGAGTGGCTCGAAGTTTCCAAGTGGTGGAAAATGTACCGCAGGGTATTGTGTCGGCAATAAAAAAACGGCATCCCTAATGGAAAAAATTGAAGTGCACCTGGAACTTTGTGATAACGAGGCGACAGATCTTCAGTATGAAATTTTGGCACAGCAAATGCCTTCCATGAATCAACGGATTGCCGACGCTTATGCGAACACTCGTGAATTTGTCCGCTTCATTCAGGAAGTTTTACCTACAGCGAAAATCAATTTTGTTTCCGAAGAATTAGCGCAGTTAGGGTTTACTCCATCTGTATTTTCACTCGATCTGCCAACAAAAGGAACCACCGACGAAGAACGAGAAGCCTACAAAAGAGCATTGAACCTACGATTGATCGATTTAATGATTACTCAAATCCCGAACGAAAGCAAATACTGTGTAAGTTACGGACAATTGAAGGGCTGCTATTGGACCATTCCTGCTACCTCAACGCAAGGAACGACAAAAGAAGGCGACAAAGATTATATCGCGCGAGTAGCACTTTCACCAGCAATGGATTTAGACTTGCATAAAAAAGTATTTTTGGATTTCGTC
>JBNKGN010000476.1:0-2012 GCA_050289845.1 Crocinitomicaceae bacterium
TGCGTCTCACAACCAAAAAAACATCCCCACCTTGGCATAGCCACCACCACCGTAACCTGCCTCAACATTGACTCCCCAGGGACCGTCAAAAAAGAAACTCAACCCGTAGCCGCCACGATAGCTAAACTGCCCGTGCAAGGTGCTTTTTTCCGTGATTTCCTCAGGTGCTAAATAGGTTGAGGTGCGATTTCCATACAAGACTCCTCCTTGAAACGTGAAATAGCCAACTGTTCGCTGACGAATCAAGGTGATGTAATTAAAACTCAAATGCACTCGCTGTCGCTGGTAACTATCTTTCGAAGCGTAGAGACTGTCGGTTAGTTGGTAATTCACACTGAAAAAGTCGAACGAATAATCCAGTCCAATTCCCAAAACAGGATAGGGCGTAAATCCAGGACTAAAATAACGTTCACCACGCACACCAAACTGAAGATAGTGGCGCAAATTGGGTTGTTGCAATGTCGCTTGGGAATAGGTTTCGCGGACCGTACTTGGATCAGACAAAATGGCACCGTAATATCCATTGACCAAAATATTGTGTCCAGAACCATTGTGTTCACCGCAAATAGAATAGCCTTTCGCTGGAGTCAAACGTCTCATGCTAGCACTTGAAGTCACTTGCTGACAATAACATCCTGTTAAAAGAAATAACAGAACATTTCCATAAATCACACGCCGTAATTGCTTCATATGCATCAAAAGATCGTTAAAATAGTTAGAACTCCTCACGTTTAAAGACCAAATTGTTAATAACTACCCAATTATTTATTTGGTAAATCGTTTAGTATAGGCTAATTTACAATGTACGCACAACATAAAGACACGCGCTCATGAACTTACTTCTCAAATATCTTCTCGTTTTCGGATCGATATTGTTCGTTCAATCGGTGGCATTTGGATTCTTTGTTGATAGCGATACATCAGGGGCTTCTTCCATTCGTTTTGAAAAAATGGAAGCGACGTTGTCTTCTCGAATTATTCATTTCCGTTGGAGCGTTTCGGCAGAATCCAATGGCGATCATTTCCTCATTGAAAAGTCGATCGATCAAGAAAATTGGTCACGCGTAACGCGAGTACAATCACTCAAAAATCACGAAGAGCAGCATACCTATGAAATTTCTGAAATCAATTTTGCTGAAGGAGTAAGCGAGTATTTCCGAATTGTTCGCGTGGATGAATTTGGTGAGAAAACGGAATTGGATCGGATCAACTTAAATCGTCCCGTCCTTACGAATATTCTGCTCATTCCCACCCCAAGAAAGGTCAACAAGGAAACAACCGTATCTTACGATTCGATGATCGATGCACGAGGAAATATCCGTGTGTACAGCCAATCCGGAGAAATTGTACTGGAAAAACCAATCCACATTTCAGAAGGTTATAACCGCTTTATTATTGCGATTAAAGACTTTGATGCAGGAGATTACCAAATCGTTGTACAGGATGAATTCGGCAACAAAATCTCGAAACGATTGGTGGTGTACAAATAATTAGAGTTGTTCTAATTCCCACTGTATGTTTTCCCGCGCCTTTACTTCCCACAACTCTCGAAATAAGGTCGTTTTATAAATGAATGGACTTGCCGCAATGTGCTCGAGGGCTTTCTTTCTTCCACTTCTGTACATGTCTATTGGGAACATCTGGTATTCCTCTCGAATCTGCTTTGTGTAATTTTGATACGCTTCTCTGTCTGCCGCCAAAATAGAAAGGTCGACATCTAAAAAGAAGGCCGTATCCATTGAAAATTCGCCTTTTATCTCGTGTGTAGCCGTATCCATGATCTTCTCGTAACATTTCGAAACAAAGGATGCCACGTACCCGAGTTGGGTCAAATGATTCTCGGCCAATTTGGCACTTTCCAATTCGTTGTCCTTTCGCGTTGGATTATAAATTGCATCATGGTACCAGATCGCCCAAAGAACAGAAGTCCGATCGTCGAGTATTTCTCCGTAACGGTCAACCAAACGTAACATTGCCTCCACGTGATCCAGTGTGTGATAATGTCTTCCCTC
>JBNKGN010000477.1:0-1966 GCA_050289845.1 Crocinitomicaceae bacterium
GCCATCGTTCATTGTTTTACATCTTCTGAAACGGCGTTTTACGTATCAGAAGGTCGTTTAACGAAAATTCAAATCTCTCCAATTGATGAAGAGCAAATCCAGCGAATTAGCAACGACAACATCAAGCAATTACTCGATATTGCTTCTACTTCACCAATCCTTCCAGAAAATAAATACATCCTTCCTCCTATTTCACCTAGCTCCTGTCCTGCCTTGACCAGTATTTTACACAATCTAGAAACCCATTTTCTGGCGTGTTTCTTTGAAATTACTGATCCAAAGGCTACAGACGATGACCTACTCGTTGATGAAGTACAGTTCTACCGACATTCAGACACCATTCAAATCGGGGTACATCCAGAGAACAACACACTCTACTGCCTGCTGATGAAAACCCCTTTCCCAGAGGAATTGTTTTAAATTTCACGCACATTTACGTATTGCGTGTCTCAATTTGGAATCGTACCTTAGTTTCAAAGAATCACTTCATTGAACAAAACACGAAAAATAATAAATGGCGTTATGGCTATGATTGCCGTTTTCGGTCTTGTTTTAGGACCGATTGCCTGGGGTAAAAGTGCTTATACGCAACGTGAATTCAATGATTTTAAGTCGAATGGTGAAAAAACTACGGCGATCATCGATTCAAAAGACAATCGTCGTAACTTCCGTGTATCGATCATTACTGTCGATCTTCATTACCGAAATAAGTCAACGCAAAAAATGGTTTATGCCAAGCACATTGATGTGAATGCATATTACTTCGACAAATTGAAACTTGGGGCAACGGTTGCAATCTACTACAAAGGAGACGACGTTATTCTTGTCGACAACTACAACTGGGAAAATCTTCCTCCGATTAAAAAGCCGTACTGGGGAATGATCTATACCTTGTTTTCATACGCCTACATTACCTACGCAATTATTAATACACGCCGTAAACGAAAAAAGAACAATGCCTAACGCACCTATATCCGAAATTTGGTTCCACGAAGAATCAAAAACTTTTTATAAAATACCTGGTACAATCGTGTTCTTGAAGGGAGATTATCCCGTAAAACGATTTGACGGAGTAGCGAAAACCGTTCAAGCTGCTCCTATTAAATCCTATGAAATCAGTGCAGAGGAAGCAGAGGTGCTATTAAAAACGCATTATGAAACAGCGAAGAAAGTGCTTTCCAAAGCCATGAGTGCTATGACGCAATTTTCTTTACTAACGAACAAAGCAGCACACGAAGATTTTAGTTCCATGTTCGAAAACACCTCCGACGATTCGATTTTAGGAAAAAGTCAAGCATGGGTAAAAGATTTCATGGCAACAATGCAAAATGAAAACGCCACGGAAGAAGAACAAAAAGAATCCTTCAAATCTGCATTTAATCAAGTTCCTGAAATTCTCGATTTCTTCAATGAAGCTTCCATAAAAAAAGCGGCAGAAAATCCCGAAGAATGGGCTGCCGAAATGCAAGAGAAAATGTTTGGAAAAGCGACATCCCAGCGAAAAGAAAAAGAAAAGGCCCAAAGACAGAGTGAAATCAACGATCAAATACGTGCCAATATTGAAAAGGCAATGAACAAGAATAAATCCTAGAAAAGCCGTTAAACGCGTTCGAGTTTCCAAATTCATTCAAATCACATTTCGATCGGCAACGGTTTACGGTTCAACAGCAGGCTACTCACTGAAATAACCATTCACAAAACGTGAAAACAAAAAAATCCCGAAACTCTAAAGTAACGGGATTCAATTTCTAAAAAAGAAACGTTCTATCTACTAACGCTTGTGCATTGGTTCGTCAGAAACTGTTAATTTCTTTCTACCTTTTCTACGACGAGCCGCCAATACGCGTCTTCCATTCTTAGTAGCCATTCTGCTACGGAATCCATGCTTGTTTCTTCTTTTTCTAACAGATGGTTGAAACGTTCTTTTCATGATATATATCTTTTCCTCTAATTGTCAAAAATTCGT
>JBNKGN010000478.1:0-1961 GCA_050289845.1 Crocinitomicaceae bacterium
CGGTAATCAGTATGTCTGAAGGAAATTGTGGCAATACCGATTGTTGACAGGCAGAAAATGCAGCGTAGTACACATCGTGTCCATCCTCAATCATTTTCGCAATCGTTCCTCCACATCCAAATTCGCCATCATCTGTGTGAGGGGCTAATACTAGTATTCTTTTTTTCTCTCCGAACATTTTCTCTGATTTCGTTAGTACCACAAAGGTAACGAGATTAATTTACTCGGAGGAGTTCTGAAAAAGGGGATTTGAACAATGACCTAAGCGATCTTGCTTTTTGCATTTTTGGGTGGCTCTGAGATTCCGAACAAGCACAAAAGAAACGTGAAGAGTACCACGCCTGCTTGCCGTTCAAATCCAGATTCTGTTAATAGAAAAACAACCAGAATGCCGATGATCGTGGGTAAAACCCAAACACGTTGTCCTCGAATACCACTTTGAATAAACGCAGTAATAAAAACCATTGAAAAAACGAGCATTCCTATCCAGCCCAATGCCACTCCCGTGTTTAAGAATTGATTGTGAGAATTCAAATTGTCTTTCGCGTATTCGGGGAATCCACGTCGGATATTTTCTTCGTTCAATACCGATTTCATATCTCCTGTCCCCACCCCCAATACAGGATTTTCGGCAATTACATCCATTGACGTTTTCCACATCATTAACCGTGCGCTATTACTGTCTTTCGTGTTTTCTTTCGCTTTGTTTGAATCGAACATTTGAGCCGTCATGACTTTGAATCGCGCCAACGGCTTCCCTGTGATAAAATTTACCGTTACTAATAATAGCATTGTTATTAATACCGCAAAAAGAGCCATTTTATAGCGTTTGTACTTGACAATCAACAAAACAAACACCAACAAAAAACCTAATAAAGTCGCTATAATTCCCGCCTTTGAGAAAGTGAGAAAGGTCCCAAACACGAGCAATCCCATTTGCAGCAAGTTAAACCCCAAACGCCCTTTTTTCTCGAGAATGTTATAGAGACACCAAAAAACACCAATACACCAGTAAATAGCTTGATAACTACGGTGCATAAAAAGGGTGAACTCGGATTCATTTTTCAATGGATTGTGCCCCAACAGTACCACTTTGTACCCCGCGATTATCATACAAACCAATGCAGAGACACTTCCGATTACAGTGTAAAAGTTCATGATCTTCTCTGTATCCTGTTGTTTCGCAAACAAAAAGAACAAAGGGAAAACAAGCAGCGATAATTTCATTGAAATATCCAACCATCCTTCCATCACTTGCGCTGAATTCACCAGTCCCAAAATGTGAACAAAAAAGAACAGCAACAGCCAAACGAGTGGGCTTTTCCAATGCAGACGTTGTCGGACTGTGTTTAAACTTTCGTGACGAAAATACAATCCCGCAAACATCAAAAGAATCATTGGGGGCTGCAGGCGCTGAAAGAAAAAAGTACCGCACAGAAATACGATAAAGACCAAGTCAAAATAATCGAATCCTGCTATTTTAAATTCTTTCGATTTCACTTTTGTACTTTTTTAAATGATAGCCATGGCATCGGGTGATAGCGTTGCGCAAAAATCCAAACAACAACGAACTGAATGAAAAAGGTACTTGCTGTTGCAATGGCAGCTCCGTTCAACCCTAATTCGGGAATTAGCACCAAATTCAAGATGATATTAATGATCGCCGTAACGACCGTAATTGTACCAATAATCAGTGTTTTTTCCATATAAAAAAGGTAATTCACGACCATTTTATACATTCCATTGAACAAAAATCCAATAGCGATCCAGAAGACCAAATCGCTTCCTGCTTTGAATTCTTTCCCTAAAATTTCAAATATTATTGGAGTGCACAAAATAAGAATTGCTGTCATCAGCGCCAGACCAATATAGTAAAGATAAGTCACCCGCACGATTCTGTGCTTCATTCCTTCGGTGAGATCGCTGAGCGTTTTGTAAAACCATGGTACCCAGGCTTGATT
>JBNKGN010000479.1:0-1953 GCA_050289845.1 Crocinitomicaceae bacterium
ATCGAGAAGGTCAACAATTCAGACCGCTTAAAATCGAGTTCTTTTTCCAATTGCGCGCGTTTCATTTCGGTAAGATGATTTTCCGCCGTGAGGACTTCCTGTTCTTTGCTGTGGAGTTCACGCTCTTTTGCCCGAATATTCTTTTGTTTTTTATAAATCACATACGCCAGGGAACTCACAAAAACAGAGAGAATTACCAGAAAGTAGTACTTGATTCGCGTCTTTTCGAGGTTTTTTTCGGTGAGTAAATTGTCCTTTTTAAGGAGTTTTACTTTGTTGTTGGCTTCAATAAACGCACGTTCCTTTATGTATTTCTCTTCAACCTTACCGACGAGTTCCGACGATTCCATTTGCATTAAATCTGTTTTTAATGCAAGCAAATTTTCGCTGGTTTCCAATGCCTTTTCAAGATCGTTTTTCTTTTTGTAGTAGGTGATTTCACGTTCCAGATTGTGCAAGATGGTTTCCTTCGCGTCAAGATCTTCTGCGATACACATGCTACTATCAATGAAAGATTTTGCGGTTTCCAGTTCATTTTGAGTTAAGTACATTTCTCCGACGTTTCCTAAACGAATCGCAAGACTGTATGTATCATTTAGCTTTCGACTGATTGCAACAGCTTTGAGGTAATAATTGATGGCTTCTTTGGGATTGTTTTCCGCAACGAGAAGGTTTCCGTAATTGTTAATACAAATAGATAGATTGCGTTCTTCGTCTAGTTTTTCGTAAATGGGAATTGCCTTTTCGAGATATTCTTTCGCATGGGGGAGATCGCCTTTTAGTCGGCATGTAGTAGAATTAAGCACATAGCAATTGGCAAGTCCCTTTTCATTCGAGGAATTCAGATAAACACGTTGTGCCATTTCATTGTATTTTTCCGATGTCTTGAAATTTTTCAGCAAGTAATAGGTCGAAGAAATGTTGTAATACGCCAATCCCAAACGAGAAGAATCGCCTACCAATTGGGCCAATTCTGCTGCTTTATAATAATTCTTGATACAAGCTTCGTAATTTCCTTGATGTTCCAAAACTTCCGTTTGATTCAGTAACAAACGTATGCGCACCGTAGTATCTGTATGGCTATTAACCAATGAATCGGCGCGTAGAAACAACTGTTGGCTTTTAACATAATCGCCTTGTTCACTCAATTCCAGCGCATTTTGGATGAGTTCCTCAATTTTTGCATCCGTCGAAGTAATTTTGTCGGATAGGTTAGAATTGGTCGTTGTTTCACATGCACTTAGGCCGATCAAAATTCCAAAAGCACAACAGCAAATTGTTATGAGCCTGTCAATGAAAAAATGTTTTTTGATTCTTAATTTTAGAAACATCGCTAACTTTTCCCGTTTTTAGGCAATATTCACATTAAAAGCATAACCGACGAGTGCTGTAAGTCCCATTGCAACTGTTCCCCAAAAGGTAATGCGTAGAACGGCTTTACCAACGCTTGATCCACCTGTTTTAGCGGCGAGAGCTCCGAGTAAGATGAGAAAGAAAAGGGCAAATCCGTACAGGGTGTATTCCATGCTTTTAAGCGGTAAAAATAAGGTAACGAGAAATGGCAATGCACCACCAATCGTAAAGGCGGCTCCCGAAGCGAATGCGGCTTGTATTGGTCGTGCCTGATTGATTTCATTGATGCCCAATTCATCGCGAATATGTGCACCCAACGCATCTTTTTCAGTGAGTTCTTTCGCTACGAGCATCGCAGTTTCTTTTTTGAGCCCTCGATTTTCATAGATTTGGGCCAGACGCTTCAATTCCAGTTCGGGCGTTTCGATTAATTCGATTTTTTCGCGTTCAATATCTGCGTTTTCCACGTCTGTTTGAGAACTCACCGAAACGTATTCACCAGCTGCCATAGAAAGTGCTCCAGCAACCAACCCTGCAAGTGTCGCTAAAACAACAGGTTCTCTGAATTCACTAGCTGCAGCAACGCCAATAGCGAGACTT
>JBNKGN010000480.1:0-1944 GCA_050289845.1 Crocinitomicaceae bacterium
TTCTCTTTTCCTTTTAAACGGTATTTGTTGCGCACATAAGCGATGGCAAGCGAAAGTTGAAGAATACTGTAGAACAAAATGAGAAGCAAGCAAAGCAAGTAAAGTGCAACGAGAATTTTACTTAACCAGTGCGACCAGTAATGCTCAATTCCCCAGGCGTCTCCCCAATCTAACAGCCAAGAAACTTTTCTCCCTACTTTAAATTCACTGAAGGTGTAGCCTTGCGTGTCTTTTTCTTCTAATGAAAAGGTGATGCGCGTTCTGTTGTACGTTTTATCGTTCACCACGAGAATATGATCTCCCAGAGGAATGTTTTTGAATACGTATTCCCCTTCCTTATTGGTTGTCGTATTATAAAACTTCGTAGAATCCTCAGAAATAATCTGAAGTTTTACGTTGTTCAATGGCCTTTTTGTTTTGGAATCAATGATGTTTCCTTTTACAAATTCAGCAGTTTGTCCAAACGAAAAAGCGGTTGCTAGTAAGAATACAAACGCAGTAGTGATTCGTAGTAAGTGCATATTGATAGTTCTATTTAGATTCAAGGGGCGCATGGTTGTCTAAAAACGGTACTTAAAAACGGCAAATATAATCTTTATTCCTGCAAGTACCGTCCCTTTCACAGTTCCACTTACTTTCGATACGCCGATCCGTTTTCTGTATTTTACGGGGACCTCGCAAAAGTTCATTTTGTGCTTGGCTGCTTTAATTTGCATTTCAATGGTCCAACCATAGGTTTTATCAGCCATTTCGAGCTTTTTTAGTGCGTTCGAAGTGATGGCTCTGAAGGGACCCAGGTCAGTGAAACGTGCCCGATAAAACAATCGAATCAATTTCGTTGCCAGCCAATTTCCAAAAACTTGTTGGGGTGTGAGCGATCCTTTTTCCCGTTTGCCAAGAACCCGAGATCCGATGACCATGTCCATGTTTTGCTCCAATATCGGTGCGACGACGTCTTTAATTTCTTCGGGATAATCGGAATAATCGCCGTCCAAAAAGACAATGATCTCTGCTTGCAGTTCGTAGGCTTTATCAATCCCCATCAAACAGGCCCAGCCATAACCTTTCTTCGGTTGATCGAGTACGATTGCTCCTGCTTCTCTTGCTACTTCTGGGGTGTTATCCGTGGAATTGTTATTGACCACAATGACGTGCTTCACAAGGTCTCTCGGAATATCCGTTACAACCTTGCCAATCGACTTTTCCTCATTGAAAGCCGGAATAATTACTGTAATAATGAGCTCTGACACGAGCGCAAATTTACATATTCAGTTTCACACCATCCTTAGTTACTTCCAAAGGATTTGGTTCAAATCTTCCTTCTTCAGGTCCGTTCTCTAATTTTAACACACCTCTCGGACATACCGCAGAACAAACACCACATCCTACACAGCTGGAACGAACGATATTTTCACCTTTTTGCGCGTAAGCACGAACGTCAATTCCCTGTTCACAATAAGTAGAACAATTGCCACAAGAGATACATTGCGCACCGTTGGTAGTGATTCTGAATCGCGACTTAAATCGTTGGAAAAGTCCCATGTAACCCGCCATTGGACAACCGAAGCGACACCAAACACGATTTCCTAGAATCGGGTAGAACCCCACACCGATAACGCCAGCAAAAGCAGAACCAACGAGAAATCCATAGACTTTTTTCAATGTTGTGCTTTTTAGGTAGAAGAGATTTTGGATACCAAAGACAAATCCAACGGTAAGCAGTAACGCAACGATTGTTGTAATAATAGCGGCAACCAACAAGAATTTATTGTTGAATTTGCGAGCGCGGATAAAAAAGAAGGTAGCAAAACCAATTAGAACCGCCATTATGAAAAGATAGAAGGGCAATTTTGTGATCGTAGCGAAGCCTATCGTGTATTCTTTTCCACTGAAATAAGGCCACAGCGAACCAATTGTCATCAAAAGAACGAGAACCATTACGCT
>JBNKGN010000481.1:0-1937 GCA_050289845.1 Crocinitomicaceae bacterium
GAAGTATTGAGCGATGAACAAGAACGTCAAAATGCTCAAAATGGAATTGCTAATGTTTATGAAGCAAATAGCGATAATGCAACGTCAGCAACGGATAAACAAGCTGAGAATAGTGAAAAACTAGACCAGTCGAAAAAGGTCATTGATTCTGACTTCGAGAATCGTAGCGATGCGACGCAAGACAAAGTATATGGTGCCGCCGATCAAATTCACAAAATAGACAATGCACCAAGTGAAAAAGCAATCATTGCAAACTCCCTTGGAGAAGAATATCCGGAAGGAGTAACGGAGGAGTCTTTCGCACAAAACGACCAAAATGGATTGATGAAATCCATTGTCACTCGACGAATCGTTGTTATTGAAGGACACGCAGATGTCTACCTTAGAACACAATCACTGGGTAATATCACCTATTCTAAAAATGGTAAACCGATCACCGAACATGACTGGAATTCGCAAACTCAAGGGCCTAACCTTGTGCGTCATACTAAGTAGTTTTTTCTACGCCTGTACCACGGAACCCGCCAAAGAAACTCCAAAGGTTGTCTGGCATCAAATTGTGGGAGAAACGCAAGGAACGACCTATACCTTAATCCTTGAAGACACGGATCGTAAAGTGCAGAAACAAGCGATTGATTCCATCTTGAATCGTTTCGATTTGTCGCTCTCGACTTACATCGACAATTCAATTATTTCCAGTATCAACGAAGCAGTGGATTCCATTCGTTTGGTCGATTCTTCACGATTTTTCGCACGTTGTTATACGATGAGTTCTAAAATTTATGAACTTACCGAAGGCGCCTTCGATCCTTCCGTTTACCCCCTCGTAAAAGCATGGGGTTTTTATGGCGACGAACTTTGGTTGCAATCGGACCAGGATGTGAGCGAAATTCTGAAACATGTAAGTTTTGAGGATGGAAAATTGCACCGATGTAACTTTCAAGGAGAACACGAAATTCAGTTTTACAAAAACGACAGTAAGTTTAAATTGGACTTTAATGCCATTGCACAAGGTTTCTCGGTTGACGTAATTGCAGAGTATCTCAATGACCTGGGAATTAAAAATTATTACGTGGAAATTGGCGGAGAAATTACTGTTAAAGGAAAAAACAAAGACAAAGTCAATTGGCGAATTGGTGTTGATTCCCCAAACCAAAAAGAAGGAACGCGCGTCATTGAAAACGTAGTGCACGTTACCGACAAGGCTATTGCAACAAGCGGGAATTATCGAAAATTCTACGAGAAAAATGGAGTGAAGTACGCACATACTATCGATCCACGTATAGGGAAACCAGTACAACATTCCTTGCTCAGTGCAACAGTGATTTCCTCTTCTTGTGCGCAATCAGATGCCTATGCTACCGCGTTTATGGTAATGGGCGTCGAAAAGTCAATGGCCTTTGTGAAGAAGCATCCCGAATTGGAATTGGAGATTTATCTTATCTACGATACCGGAAATGGTACGTTGAAACACACCATGTCGGCAGGCTTCAAAAAGTACCTCAAGTAGGTTTTCCGCATCCGACTGTTTGAAAAAACACGTGTCGTTCATTCGGTCGGAGAAGATTCTTCTTACTTTCATAGAAAGAAGTTCCATGAGTCGATCCACGATCTTGAAAATTGTTTTCTCGTTGCTTTTGATGTTTGTAGCGATTGCCGTTACACGATATTTCTGGTCAACGAATTCCGTGGATAGTATGCGCCGATTGCCGATCTTGATCATGGTTTATTGTTTGATTTACGTGGTCTTACAAATTCTAAAGCGCTTTATTCTTAAATCAAATAATTGGTGGGATTGGTTGTATTACCTGGGATTGATTTCTGTCATGCTCCCCACATTTATGGCAACGTCGGACAATCTTTCTGCGATGAACGGGATTTCGGATTACGGGTCACTTTTCCTCTTGATTCCCGTCCTTTTTGATATTAAATCACTT
>JBNKGN010000482.1:0-1934 GCA_050289845.1 Crocinitomicaceae bacterium
TCGAAGATCCCGTGATTGTCTATTCCCTGAAGGGAAAGATTACCGCGGATAACGACTTTCAGGAACTGGAACGCGAGGTCTTCAACAATCTGAACAAAAACTATTACCGCATCGTATTTGATCTTGCGGGTTTGACACACATCAATTCTTCAGGGATCGGTTTCTTCATGCGCAGCTTAACAAAAGCACGTATTATGAATGGAGAACTCGTTCTTGCGGCAATCGATGGAAACGTAAAAAAGATATTTGAGATCGCCAAGTTAACAGAGGTGTATACCATTTATCCAACAGCAGTAGAAGCAATCAATTATTTTAAGTAGAACCAATGAAAGTAGACGTATTACTCGGTTTACAGTGGGGCGACGAAGGAAAAGGAAAAATCGTCGATGTATTAACACCTCAATACGATATTATCGCTCGTTTTCAAGGAGGACCGAACGCAGGACACACCTTGGAATTTGAAGGGATAAAACATGTACTTCACACCATTCCTTCGGGGATTTTCCGTGAAGGCGTATTGAACCTTGTCGGAAACGGCGTGGTGATCGATCCTGTGATCTTCAAGGGGGAATTGGACAAATTGGCTCCGTTTAACATCGACTACAAATCGCGTTTGTTGATTTCCAAAAAAGCACACTTGATTTTGCCAACACACCGTTTATTGGATGCCGCATCAGAAGCTTCAAAAGGTTTGAATAAAATCGGATCAACGCTGAAAGGAATCGGTCCTACATACATGGACAAAACGGGAAGAAACGGTTTGCGCGTTGGCGATATCTACAGCCCGAACTTCGAAGAGAAATACAATGCCTTAGTGGAGAAGCACAAACAAATGTTGCGCCGCTACGACGATTTTGAATACGATTTGTCCGAATTAGAAGGTCCTTGGATGGCTGCGATTGAAAGCTTGAAAGAATTGACAGCGGTTGATAGTGAACACTACATCAACAATGCATTGAAAGAAGGAAAGAAAATTCTTGCCGAAGGTGCACAAGGAACAATGTTGGATATCGATTTTGGAACCTACCCATTTGTCACCTCTTCCAACACTGTAACTGCTGGAACCTGTACTGGTTTGGGCGTTGCTCCGACAAAAATCGGTTCTGTAATTGGAATTTTCAAAGCGTATTGTACACGCGTTGGTAGCGGTCCCTTCCCTACGGAATTGGAAGATGAAGTAGGTGAAAAAATTCGCAAAGATGGTTTTGAATTTGGTGCTACAACAGGGCGCCCACGTCGCTGTGGTTGGATCGACCTTCCAGCCTTGAAATACGCCATTATGATCAACGGTGCCACCGAATTGTCTATGATGAAAGCCGATGTTCTCGACGGATTCGAAACAATTCGCGTGTGTACACACTATATTATTGACGGTGAAAAATACGATTACTTCCCTTACGACGTTACAGACATGCATGTGGAACCCGTATACGAAGATCTCAAAGGATGGAATTGCGATTTGACAAAATTGCGCTCCTACGACGACGCACCAGAAGAATTAAAAGCATACGTGCGCTATTTGGAACAAAAATTGGAAGTTCCCGTAACTACAGTTTCTGTAGGACCGGACAGAACACAAACATTGGCAAACAAAGTGCTCGCTTGAATTTAAAAGCATACATAATTCAAAGTGCGCTGGTAATAGGCGCACTTTTTTTCGTTTCTACCGCCTCTTTTGGGCAGGGAAGCCTACTCGAACTATTGCCTGGATCGAAAGAATTGCGCTTTGATGAAACAACGGGATTGCACACGCTTGTCGGGAATGTCAGTTTCAAATATCAGGGCAACGAAATGTACTGCGACTCTGCTGTTTACAGCAAAAAAAGAAACCTCGTCTGGGCATACGGAAATGTGCATATCAACAAACGCGATACTCTCAACCTCTTCTGCGACTCGCTCCGCTACGATGGCAACGCGAAAAAGGCGAAATTGTG
>JBNKGN010000483.1:0-1907 GCA_050289845.1 Crocinitomicaceae bacterium
TTAAACGGGAATCAACCGAACAAATGCAGCACTTCTTTGCCAATCCAAACTTTGTTGTCTTCGGTCTTGACTTCGTATTTGTACATACTCGTTTGATGTCCTCGCCCATTTTCAATATCGAAGTGGTACTGGTGAAAGGGGCAAACAATGTGATTTTCTTCAAGCCAACAATCGGTTAATGGTTTGTTTTGGTGTGGACATTTGTTTTTGTAGGCGTGAATTTCATTTTTAACACGAATCCAAAGCACCTCCCCGAAAGGCCCTGGAACAACACAGGTTTGTTGGTCGCCGAATGCCGTATTTAATACCTCTAATGACGCAAACGCCACCCGCCACTTTACTCGAAATTTAAGCATACACTTGATCCTTGAATTGTTCTAAAATATTCATTCTAAATGGAATCCTCTCAAAACAAAAAGGGTTTCTTCGACAGTCAGAATTCCTCCCACTATGGCATAGACGCGGCACGTAAATATAGGTGAAGGTAGCTGTTTTGAGAAATTAGCTCAAAGGATGCGTCGGCGCATTGACTAGATAGGTGGGGATCATTGCGGAACGGGACAGGTAGAACTTATTAATGTCGCTAAAATATTTAACTATTGCAAAATTTCTTATTAGCAATATTGCTAACAACCATTCATTATCAACAACTTACAACAATCATTTTTTTTCTATCCCCAAAAAACACCCAATTTCCCTGTCGTATTTCCACTTTCCAGTGCCGCATGTGCTTTTGCCAGATCTTCCGCTGGAAACATGCCTCCCGATTGCGGACGAATCACCCCATCTTGATACAATTTCACCACACCTTCAAGGCAATGCGCCAATACATCAGGTTTGTTGTCGGCAATTTTAAGCATGTTAACCCCTAAAATGTTTTTTGAGCGCATCATCAACGCAATTGGCATAACGCGTCCCATTTTTCGAACGAAATTCAACTGGGATAGAATGCCCCATTTGCTATCAGAAAGTTCCGAAGCCCCAAATAAAACTATGCGTCCTCCCGAACCGAGAAGCTTCATGTCTTTCTTGTACGTAGATCCAGCCACAGGATTGAAACTTGCGTCCAATCGTTCGCCATTGAGCGCTTTTTCCACTTGTTCTTCATACGCACTTTTTCGATAATTGACAACGACGTCTGCACCCAAGTCTTTGACTAACTGTTCTTTTTCCGAACGCCCCACTTTGGCAATAACAAAAGCTCCCTTTTGTTTGGCGAGTTGAATCAGAATTGTTCCAACACCACCTGCTGCGGCATGGATCAACACGCGATCGTTTTTATGTATAGGAGCCAGATAATCGGCCATGTAAAATGCTGTTACCGCTTGAGTACAAAGGGACAACAATTCAATCGCACTTTCATTTCCAACCGGTACCACAGCAGAATCCGTCGTGATCAAATGCTTGGCGTATCCACCAAATCGGCAGAAAGCAACCACTCGTTTGCCTACAAGATTGGTGTCCACGTTCTCACCAACTTCAATGACAGTTCCAACAGCCTCGTAACCAACAACGCATGGCATTGGCGGCGCTTCACGATACAATCCTTTTCGCGCCATCACATCCGCGTAGTTCAATCCAAAAGCCTCAACCTCAACGACTACTTCGTTACTCTTGGGCGCGGACAACTCAAACGGTCGCAATTCAAATGCGGTCGCTGCATCCCCTTTCTTGATTAAAAAATAGCCTTCTGATTTCATTCCTTCCCTGATATTACAATGACAATCTCCCCTTTTGGCGGATGCGTTTCATAATGTGCTTTTACTTCCGAAACAGGACCTCGTTGGTATTCTTCGTACATTTTGGAAAGTTCCCTTGCCACGCAGACCTGACGATCGGCTCCCATAAATTCTTCAATTTGATTAAGGCACTTCACCAGGCGATGTGGAGATTCGTAAATGATCGTC
>JBNKGN010000484.1:0-1905 GCA_050289845.1 Crocinitomicaceae bacterium
GTTGTGAAAGATCACAATGCGAATGTGATGTCGGAAGTTTTTGACAACCAATTCAGGGACGAATTCGAAAAATCATTGGAAGATTTGGATTTGAAGCACAGTGAAGTGTTCAAACTACGTCACATTGAAGGATTGTCCATAAAAGAAATAGCAGAAATATTAGAGATTAGTGATGGAACTGTGAAGTCACGGTTGTTTTATGCAACCAAATATTTGGCGAGCAGTCTCGAAGCTTTTAATCCACTCCTAAATCGTTGATTATGAAAAAGGATTTGATCGATACAATCATGGAAAAAGAATTCCACGAGTTAAGTGCCGCAGAACGGGAAGAAATTCAATCGTTTTGCGCAACAGAAGAAGATTTTAACCAGGCACGAGAAGTGTTTTTAGGTGTCGAAGCGTTGAATTTTGAGACACCTATGCCGAAAGCAGAAACGAAGGAACGATTGGATCATCTTTTTCATCAAACGTATCCCAAAGTGGCGCCCGTTTGGTATATGTCCATTGCTGCAGTTATTGTTCCGAAGGAAAAAGCGATATTCCGTCAGCCTCTTGTACAAATCGCCGCAATTGGTCTGTTGTTCTTGTTGGTGTATCCACTATGGACTTCGGAGAATGCTCTAAAAGCAACACCTCAGCAAACGGTAAGCGAAGTAGAACCAGTGGAGACAAAACCGTTGACAGCATCGAACATTACGCCAGCGCCAAAAGAGGTGAAATCGGTACCAAATTCCAACGAGCCATTGGCAGTCGATAAATTGGATAATTTTCCTTCGGTGACGCATTCGGAGCCCATCCAAATGGATGTAAGTACAACCCGTACTTCAACTGCGTCAAATCATCCCGACGGGGTTTATGTCGCATATTCGCAGCCAGCAAGTGAAGCACCAGAAATGTTGGATTTGTTAACGACGACCTTCTAAAGTCGAATCACAAAATGTTCTTTTTCCTGTTGTTCCCGAAGCAAAACGATGCCCATCCGAAAAAGATCTATCGTCACATGAAATCTTGGGTCACTCACAATTTGTTCCCACGCGGAATACATCGAGGCGCTCCATCGAATATCATCAAGAATAAGGAAGGTTTGAGTGTTTGCATAAGGAATTAATGCTTCGAGATACCGCAGTGTCGCTTCGCCGTCGTGGTGTCCATCAATAAAAATCAAATCAAAGGTTTGCTCCGGAAGTGCTGGGAGAACCTGATCGAATCGACCGAGACGTGTTTCCACATTTGTAAGTCCCAACGCATCAAAATTTTTCTGTGCTTCCCGAAAGGTATTTGGACAACCTTCAATACTCAGTACACGCACATTTTCAGAACCTGTGGCCAAGCATGTGCTGCCTATTCCCAATGAGGTGCCCAATTCCAAACAATTGCGGATCGGGTAGTGCTGTACCAATAGATGCAACATTTTTCCGTATTTCCCATGACTGCTGCTTGTCTTGAAAATTTGAGCGATTTTACGTTCATTGCCAAGTTTTCTGGAGCCAACGCCGTAATCTGTGATCTGAATCGTTCGATCCTCTTTGGCGCAGCGCTCTTCTAACAAACGCATGGCTGATTGAAAGTCGTTATTTGGAACTTTACGAAAGCAGCGATCCGTCAATTCATAAAGAAAGGGCGAATGAACTCCATGCCGCTTCTTAGCATTCCAACGATATTTTATATATTCGAAGCCCAAAAACATCTGACGAAAGTTAGATTCTTTCACGAAGATATGAGTACAGACGACATTTCATCCATTCAACGACAAAAAAGAGATATTTTCGAAGGATCGAGTTACGTGAAATTGAAAGATTCGTGTGTCGTTGGTAATGGAATTTTGCAACTCACGGCTTCGGAGGAAGAACGATTGATCGAATGTTTTCAGGAATGTTCGGAAGCGATGACGTTTTTTGTGCCTGC
>JBNKGN010000485.1:0-1885 GCA_050289845.1 Crocinitomicaceae bacterium
TGGAGAGAATTGGAGCAGTGGCGTATATATTGTACAGATTAAAAATCATTCAGGACAAGTTCAACGATTCAAAGTCATTAAAAATTAAAGTTTTTTCATAATCCGAATCCCTTTTAAAAAGTCGATGCATTTGTGTATCGGCTTTTTATATTTAGCGCATGTTTGATCAACAAGAACCCACGCTTATTCAAGAATTGCATGACCCCTTGTGGAGTGATAAGCAAATCCGTCTATTGATCAAGCGCGACGATCTGATCCATCCGGAAATTTCAGGGAATAAATGGCGAAAGCTGAAATACAACTTAATCGCCGCTAAAGAGCAGAACAAGGACACCTTGTTGACCTTCGGAGGAGCGTACTCCAATCACATTTATGCCTTGGCGAAAGCGGGTGAAGAGTATGGGTTTAAAACCATCGGCTTTATTCGGGGAGAAGAACACGTATCTTTAAACCCTACCTTGCAATCGGCTAAGGACTGGGGGATGGAATTCCATTACGTGAATCGTTCACAATACAGAAATAAGTCGGACGAAGAGTTTCTGAGCGAATTAAAAATTCAATATCCAACTGCTTATATCGTTCCTGAAGGAGGCACCAATGAACACGCACTGAAAGGCTGTACAGAAATGGTTGACGAGATAGATATTGATTTCGATGTGATTGCTTGCGCGTGCGGAACAGGTGGTACCATTTCAGGAATCATTCAAGGTCTAAACGAAAACCAGCAAGCATTGGGAATTCCTGTTTTGAAAGGAGCTGCATTTTTGATTGAAGAGATTAAGGAATTGACTGGCACAAACGAAAATTGGGAATTAAATCCGGATTATCATTTTGGAGGCTATGCCAGGATCAATGATGAGCTTCTGGATTTTATTCGGGGTTTTTATGAGCAACACCAAATTCTTTTGGACCCTGTTTATACAGGGAAATTGCTTTTTGCTATTTTTGATTTAATCCGTAAAGACTGTTTTACTCCCGGCTCTACGATTGTTGCTATTCATACAGGAGGGCTCCAGGGGTGGAATGGTTTTCTGACAAGAGGACTGATAGACAAAACATATTATGAAAACCTACATCGAACAACATAAAGACAGATTCATTTCCGAACTTTTCGACTTGTTGCGCATTCCTTCTGTGAGTGCCGATTCAAGCAAAAAAGAAGACGTACGAGCAGCAGCAGTATTCATCAAAGAGAAACTACTGGAGGCAGGGGCAGATTTTGCAGAGATTCATGAAACAAAGGGACATCCGATTGTCTACGGAGAAAAAATACTGGATGCATCGTACCCGACTGTTTTGGTATACGGACATTACGATGTGCAACCTGCTGACCCGTTGGAATTGTGGGATACTCCTCCCTACGAACCGGAAATCAGAGACGGGAAAATCTATGCACGTGGAGCATGTGACGATAAAGGACAAATGTACATGCACGTGAAAGCATTGGAAACATTGCTTCAAAACAATGCTTTGGATTGCAACGTCAAATTCATGATCGAAGGAGAAGAAGAAGTAGGTTCGGATAACCTGGAGATATTCGTCAAAGACAACAAAGAAAAACTAAGCGCAGATGTGATCTTGATTTCTGATACGGGAATTATCTCCAATGATTGTCCGTCGATCACGACCGGACTGAGGGGATTGAGTTACCTCGAAGTCGAGATTACCGGTCCGAATAGAGACTTACATTCGGGGATGTATGGAGGGGCAGTAGCCAACCCGATCAATGTGTTGTCGGATATGATCTCATCATTGATTGATGAAAAAGGAAATCATTTTGACCCAAAATTAATTGATATATTTCTAGAAAATATTGATTCTATAAAAGAGATTTATTTAAAATTTCAAGAAAAAAAATAACTAAAGTTTTGCCCTATGAACATAG
>JBNKGN010000486.1:0-1867 GCA_050289845.1 Crocinitomicaceae bacterium
CTTCCGGCACCGTCAGGCCGCCGAACTTGGCTTTCCAATTGTAGAAAGTGCCTTCAGACATGCCGTGCCTGCGGCACAGATCGGCGCACTTCGCGCCGGCCTCATGCTCCGCCAGGATACAGATGATCTGCTCGTCCGTGAATCTCGTTCGCTTCATTGTCCGTCCTCAAGTTAGGCGGACTCTAATCCCATTCGAAGATCAGGACCGTTCTGCGGAATGAACCGTTCCTTGCGGACGTCCGCGAAAAGATGGAGGATTGGCGTACACACTATAATGAGGATCGACCTCATCCAGCGATCGAATGCAATGTCCCGATCACACTGCATGATTCCGGTCGCACCCATTAGCCCCTCAGCGTGATGGCAATCGGAAAACTCCACCTTCCGGTGCCGAACCAAAGAGAAAAAAACATCAGAATAAAAGCACGGCGGACTTGGATACCCAATGAAAAATCTTTATTAGCAATGAGAACATTCGGGATATTTTGCAAAACGACCTCCACGAAACTCGGGCAGATCCAAGTTGGCAGATAATCGCAAATTTATAATTTTACAACAGAATTTACGATTGGAAATTTTACATTCTTTAGTGTTAGGCGCGCTTTTACTTGAGTTTAGTCCTTTCTATTGTTTCCATAAAATGCACGAAAGCGCTATGTGATGATACCAATTGTATACGTTCGTTTCGGCAAACCTCAAAGTCACACTTACTTTTCTATTAAGCAAACTTTACGACAAAATGACAATGTTCACTTTATCGGAGAGACCGGCGAAGCACCGTTTGACTCAAGGTTAAACTTTCACAGTATCTCCAATTACATGGACAGCCTAAGGAAAATCAAAGAACTATATATTCCGCTAAACTCGAACAATCCGCTGTTCGAATACTACTGCATTGCCAGATGGTTTATTTTAAGAGAGTTCGCATCTTGCTATAATATTGATAAATTGTATTATTGCGATGATGACGTTTACAATTTTTGTAATATTTCTGATATTTCTGAAATTTATAAAGACTACACAGCTTCATTTTGCGTTACTAGTGTAGCAAATGAAATGAATGCCATATCAGCCTGCTGCTCTTTTTGGTCGCTTGGAGTTTTGGAAGATTTTTGCGAATTTATACTTGATGAGTACGGAAAAAATATTGAAAAATACATTGAAAAATGGCGATATTGTTTTACGAACGAGATACGCGGTGGCGTGAGTGATATGACTTTTTTGTATCACTTTTGCTCAAACAGAAGTATTGGAAACCTTAACAAGGTGACTAAGTACGGGTGCTTCGACTCGAACCCTCTAAGCAAAGGCAATTGGCTTTTAGATGAATATAAAATGGAAAAACCAAAAAATTTAGGCAATAGAGAAATAAAAGCGATGACTTTTCGAGACAACAAAGCATTCGCGTATAATTCCATTAAAAATCAAGAGATTCGTATTTTTGCAGCCCCCGAACACGCGAAATTTGATGTGTTAAGGGAAAGACATAGAAAAAGGCTACGAAAAAAGATCCTTTCAGTATTCAAATTTAGTTTCAAAAATATCTAGGCTTCGGACTCATAACCAGTAACAGACGGTTGCGGCAAGGCAGACAGCAGATAGGAAGTTTGTGGCGTTCCGATCGTAGCGGGTTGCTATTCTGCGGAACTCCTTGAGCCTGCCGAACATTCTCTCGATGACGTTTCTGCCCTTGTAAAGGTGTGGCGAGAAGCAGTTTTTCCATTTCCGTGTTTTGCGAGGCGGGATGTTGGGCAGAGATCCACGCCCTTCCACGGTCCGGCGGATACGGTCACTGTCGTAGCCTTTGTCGCCATGCAGAACGCCGTTTGCCGGAACGAGCGGCAAGAGGCTTCTGCTCCGGTGAAAT
>JBNKGN010000487.1:0-1854 GCA_050289845.1 Crocinitomicaceae bacterium
GGGAATTACAACTATCTGAGTTATTTCATTTTTGAGAAAAAAAACAAGTTTGGATTATTGGATCACAAGGGGAAGGAATTGATTCCGTTTATCCATGATTCCCTCGAAGTTTTCGCTGGAACCTATTTTATCGGGATCACCGATTCAGTCAAGGTCTGCTACGATACACTTGGCAATAAGATCTGCTCAGGTTTTGATCAACTAATAATCGAGAACGCTTTGTCCTACGATTTTCAGCAGGTCAATTTTTCCACTGTTTATTTCATTATTGAAAATAAACTGCATGTTTGGGAGCAGGGAATTGTAAAGCGAATGGACAGTACGCGTTATAGGTTTAAGCAACCGATAATGGAGTTGTTTGGAAAGTATGTTATTGCGAAAGATGGCCGCGTTTTAAGTACTGGAGACAAAAGACTCTCAAGGGATTACAATCAAATTTTTCGATTGTCCGATAGAGCAGGAAATAGCACCATTTACAATATAGCAGGAGAGAAGACATTGGAACTGCGTGGTGTGTCGAATATTTATTCTCGTGATTATGACGTTCATTACCGTGTGCTGTTTGACTCCACTGCAACAGGGATTTTGGATCGATTTACGGGGCTTTGGGTAATTCCTCCAGGCAAATATGCTGACATCTATCCAGTGCAACGTACAAAAGACTGGTATTCGGTGAAAGAGAAACGGGACAGTGAAAACTGGTACGTCATTGATGGGAATGAAAACGTGATTTTTGATACACCGATTGATTATCCGATTGTCCGAGCGATGGATTTTTCCATTGTTAGAAAGTCTGAGAAATATGGGTTGGTCAACGATTCCTTAGAATTGGTTGTGCCCATTGATTACGATTGGATTCACCGAGAAGCCGCGCATTATTTTTTGGGTAAAAATGGTCAGTGGAAAGTATATTCAAAAAAGCATGGAATGATGGCGCAAACATTTGATGAAATGGCCCTTCCTATGCTTCGTGAAGGCTATTTTGTTTTTAAGGAGGATAGCGTCGCGTATGTCGATTTTGCGGGAGATTTTATTCTTCCATTCGACGCTATGAAATCGTTTACGTCCAAGCACAAGGTGAGTGATTTTATCGTTTTGCCGCCTTATGTTTCGAACAGCCAATACAATGGTTGGGGCATAATTACCACCGAAGCACCCCATCCACTTTACGATCGTATTTCGATGGAGAACATGATCCATGTCTTGCGGCAGAAGACAACGAAGAATGAATCTTTTCTGTTTCAGGAACAGGTGTTCAAGAAATTTCAAACACCATTGTACGTATCCAGAGACAACTTTAATGCAGCAAGCACGCGGTTAACCATCCGAAATGTTTTTATCGGTAAAAATTACTATTCATGTACGAAACAAGGTACGTACGAATATCCTAACGACCTGGAAAATGGAGATAGGGAAGTTCGAAAGAATGTGATTTCTTATTTGAATTATCGCCTGGACGAAGATTCGCTCGTACTCGTTCAGTTGGAAGATCTTTTTGAAAGCATACCAGCGTTTGATGATCGTTTTCAAAGGTTGCTTATTCAAACGATCAATCAACAGCAAGCATTGCCAGAAGCATGTGCAGATCTTTACTTGGTTGTAAATGAAATGATGGATCAGTTCGTTTTAAGCGAAAAAGGAATTAGGTTCGATCATCAATTGCTGAAAGAACGTAGAATCCTACTGAGTTACGAAACACTTGCCGAGAATTTCAATTTCGTGCGACCAATTGATTAGTCCACCAAATCCACAATCAATCCATCGTCGGTTTTTGTGACTTTAGTCAGTCCGTGCGCTGCTAATCCTTTGATTCCCTTGTCCCACTGCTTGTTCGATAAGCCCGTTGCTTCTTTC
>JBNKGN010000488.1:0-1846 GCA_050289845.1 Crocinitomicaceae bacterium
TTGTAAAATTCGTCGTTCAATTCGAACACGTATAATTTGGCGTCGGGCAACATGCGTTGAAGAATAATGTCTGTAAAAACACCATTTCCTGGACCTAATTCTACGAGGATTTTAGCAGTAGTAAAATCAATATTTTCCAACATTCGTTCGCCAAGGAATTTGGTGCTAGGTGCCACCGCTCCTACCATTTGTCGGTCCTTGAAAAACTGTTTTAGAAATTTTCGTTTGGTTACCATTAATCAGTCTTTGAGGGCTAATTTACCATTATTAATTACTCCAACAACTTTCCCCTTCAGTTCTTTATCTAGATATGGAGTGTTGTAAACGTTGGAGCAGATGAGCTCTTTTGAAAACATCCATTTGGCATCTGGTTGAAACAATGTCAAATCGGCTATTCTTCCTTCTTCTATTGGTGCTGCGTTGATTTTTAACAACTTCCGTGCTCGAACGGAAAACGCATCAATCATGGTGTTTAAATCAAATTCTTCAACGGATTGAAGTGCGCCAAAACTACTTTGAAGACCAATGTTTCCGTATTCCGCAAGGTCAAACTCAAGGTCCTTTTCTTCTTTGTCCATAGGACGATGGTCTGTTACAATACAATCGATTGTGCCATCTTTTACCCCTGCCCAAAGCGCCTTTCTGTCCGACTCAAAACGAAGCGGTGGCATTACTTTAAAGTTGGAATCGAAATCCATTACCGCTTCTTCGTTGTGCGTAAGATTTGCCACATGCACATCCGCTGTAACGTTCAATCCTTTTTGTTTCGCTTCCCGAATCAATCGAACACTTTCTGCGGTAGAAATCCCTGTGAGATGAATAAATCCTTCGGTGTATTCTGTGAGCCGTAAATTGCGTTCGACTTCGATAATTTCTCCGATTGATGGATCTGCTTTCAATCCTGTTTTCGTGGACGCCATTCCTTCGTTGACCATTCCTTTACCCGAAATAAATTGATTTCTTGAAAAAGCCATGATGGTTCCGCCAAAGTTACGCGCATAAAGCAAACCGCGGTACATGATGCCAGAATGTGTCGGTACGAGATCGTCTGTAAACAATTGCGCACCGTATTGTTGCATATCGTACATCTCTGCGAGATTTTCACCTTTCATCCCTACGGTTAAAGCGCCAATAGGATGGAGTTCACAAACATGTCCGTCTGCTTTTCGTTGCATGTACTGGATTTGCGACTTTCCATCCACCACTGGATGCGTTCCTGGCAGCACAGCAACATGCGTGTACCCCCCAAAAGCAGCAGCTTCCAAACCAGATTCTATGGTTTCTTTATGCTCCATACCTGGATCGCAGAAATCGGCTTTTAAATCGACCCAACCCAGGGAGACATGTAAATTATCGGCTTCGATACGCTGTGCGTCGTCGTTACTGATGTCATTGGCAATCTTCACGATTTTGTTGTCTTCTACAAGGATGTCAACAATTTTTTGGTGAAATGGAGATTGTGCATTTACAACCTTTGCTTTCCTGATCAGTATTTTCATGTGATGTGCGTTCTATTTTAGGATTCTCACAAGCAGCATTTCGCTGAAGACAAAAATAAGTGTTAATACAATACAAATCTTCCAATAACTGAATGGTTTGTCAATATCGTTTGTTGATAATTCACTCGAGTTACTGATTTCGTTGTATTGGAAATTGTTAGCGCCAAAAAGTGTTTCAATGGCTTCTTCCGACCCATAGCGCAATTTTGATTCGGAGCGGTTGTAATTCAAACTAATCGCGCCCAATGGCTTGTCCGCAGTTATTACGTAATTCCCCGCTAGTAATTCTTGATAATTGTCCAATTTATTCAGAGAGAGGTAATGCACACCTGAAATTTCATTATGCT
>JBNKGN010000489.1:0-1842 GCA_050289845.1 Crocinitomicaceae bacterium
TTCGTCCGGTCGCCGACGCTGTGGGAGGTGTTGTGTTCTTTTCAGTACCAATATCAGGTATGGATGTGCCGATTGTACTCTTTATTTTGATAGGAGGGGCTTTGTTCTTTACGTTCTATTTCGCTTTCCCAAACATACGCTTATTAGGCACGGCGATTCGAATCGTCCGAGGTAAATACGATGACGTAGATCATCATGAAGCAGGAGTAATGGCAGGTGATCCAACGCCAGGAGGTGATGCCATCGAAACAATCGGTATAGAAGGAGCGGAAGGAGAGGTTTCCCATTTCCAAGCACTTACTGCAGCACTTTCTGCAACCGTTGGTCTTGGGAACATTGCAGGGGTAGCAATCGCTATTGCTCTTGGAGGTCCTGGAGCTACGTTTTGGATGATCGTTGCAGGTTTTATTGGAATGGCTTCAAAATTTGTCGAATGTACTTTGGGAGTAAAATATCGTGAAGTTGATAAAGATGGAACGGTCTACGGAGGTCCGATGCACTATCTTTCGAAAGGATTGAAAGAGGTGAAGTTCGGAACACTTGGAAAAGTGCTTGCCGTATTTTTTGCGATCATGTGTATCGGTGGTTCTTTCGGCGGTGGAAATATGTTCCAGGCGAACCAGGCAGCAGCGCAGTTTACCCAAATGGCAGGACTTGAATCTGGTTGGGCAGGTTTTCTCTTTGGTATCGTAGTGGCGATTATCGTTGGTGTTGTAATCATTGGAGGGATCAAGAAAATTGGTAAAGTAACAGAGCGTGTTGTTCCGTTTATGGCAGGAATTTATGTCCTTGCAGCACTGATTATTCTTGGAATGAATTTCTCGCTCATCCCGAAAGCTTTCGGAATGATTTTCGAAGGTGCATTTAATGCAGATGCTGCGTTAGGTGGTTTTGTTGGTGTATTAATTGTTGGATTTCAACGTGCAGCCTTTTCCAACGAAGCAGGTGTTGGTTCTGCAGCAATTGCGCATTCAGCTGTGAGAACAAAGTATCCTGCGAGTGAAGGAATCGTAGCGCTCTTAGAACCGTTTATCGATACAGTAATTATTTGTACAATGACCGCGCTCGTGATGATCGTTACGAATTTAAAAAGTGGGCTGTTTAACTACGGGAATCTGGAAGGAAAGAAGGTGATTATGAATGGAACTGGTGAGCAATTAGGAGGTGTGGATTTAACCTCTGTGGCTTTTGATTCAGCGATTCCACATTTTTCGATTGTTCTAACCATAGCAGTGATTTTGTTCGCCTTCTCAACAATGTTGTCCTGGTCGTATTACGGTCTTCAAGCATGGAAATTCCTCTTTGGAAAGGGAAGAGCAGCGGATACGGCATACAAAATTTTATTTTTAATTTTTGTCGTAATTGGTTCGTCAATCAGTCTAGGTGCTGTAATTGATTTTTCAGATGCGATGATTTTTGCGATGGTATTCCCGAATATTATTGGTCTAATGTTCTTAGCGCCTAAAGTGCGTGAAGAATTACGTAGATACAAAAAAGCAATTCGCAAAACGACAGAGGCATAAATGTCAATTTCCAAAAGGAATAGAAGAGGTTTGTGGGTGCTTGTTTTTGCATGCATAGGTCTTTCGTTTATTCCGAGAGCACTCGCCAATTGGTATGAAACTCCTGTGACTTTCTCGTTTGAGGAACTGGAACATGCGGAAACAAAGGTGGCTTCACAGCAACAAAAGGTCCGAAAGAAGCAAAAGAGCTATCAGAAGAAGCCGAAGAAATACCAACGACCCGAAAAGGCATTCGATCCCAATCAATATTCTGAGAAAGATTGGATGAAATTGGGACTTTCAAAAAAGCAGGCGCAAGTAGTTCTCAAGTTCTCCGGTC
>JBNKGN010000490.1:0-1817 GCA_050289845.1 Crocinitomicaceae bacterium
TTCTTCGAACACATAGTCCAACGCTTTCTCATACAAACGCTCGGCGCTTTTGGGGTTCGTTTGAAAAAAGCTTTCCATGGAAATCTCAAAGTCCAAACCAAGAAGCCGTTCTACGATCACCTCTTCGCCGTACAACAATTTCCATTCGCCATTTTCGATCTTTGCGCGATCGGCAACATTATCGTTCACCGTATGTTGTACTCCCGCCAATCGCTTTCCTAGCTTCTCTACCAGAAACGCGACTAACGCATCTGCATCAAAGTCTTCGATTCCTTCCGAACTTGTAACGAAGTTGAGGAGCAATTGATCTTGATGGAATGATTTGCGCACAACGATATGTCGGAAGAATCCCGTTTTTTGCGGTGGATGCCAAGCGGGTAACCCTGAGGATTTTAATAATTCTCGCAATTCGATTAAAAGGGTTTCCCATTGTTCGTCGAACATTCCGCTCGGTTTGTTAAGAGATTCCACTTTCCACCAGGTACCACGTCGTTTGAATCCAAGCGCAAAAGCATCGTCATACTCCTCACCCGTAACGATATCGTGTTCGATAGACGAAAAGCTATATTCCATTTTATTGCGGTAGAAAAAATGCTCTGGTGATGAAATAAAGCTGTCAAAAACTGCTTCGGGATCTTTCACCCCTCCGATACGTCGATATACTTCTAATGTCGACTCACGCTTCACCCGTTCCTGTTCTGCCACTGGGATGTAGATATACGGAGCTCCTGAAATTTCTTGAAAATCGCTTATCTCCTCTAATGAAGATCGCTCCAGAACATCGATTAGTTTGGCCTCGGCGTAGCGTTTTTTCTTTTTCGCAATGCGCGCTTGTACTGTCTGACCAGGGAACGCATTATCGACAAAAACAATATAATCTCCGTTTTCTGTAGGGATTTTGGCAACACCTCTTCCACCAAAGGAATACCCGGTAATTTGAAGTGTAACGACTTCGGCTCGATTGAACATAATTAAATCATTCCGCGGATGATTCCTTTGTCCGCATTGGCTATAAACTCAAGAATATAACGGCGTGTGTCCGAGTCTGGAATCAACTCTTTTACCGCTTCAATTCCTTTAGTGATATTACTGTTTTGGACATAAATCAAGCGGTAGATATCTTCAATTTCCTTCACGACCTCATCATTAAAACCGCGTCGACGAAGCCCTATTGAATTGACTCCTGCAAATCCAAGAGGTTCGCGGGCAGCCTTTACAAATGGTGGAATATCTTTACGAACCAATGAACCACCTCCAACGAAGGCGTATTTACCGATGCGAACAAATTGTTGCGTACCCACTTTGCCTTCTAAAATTGCACCGTCTTCAATTACTACGTGACCGCTAAGTCCAACATAGCTTGCTAAAATCACATTGTCACCAATTTGACAATCGTGTGCAACATGAACATAGGTCATCAACAAACAATTGCTTCCTACGACTGTTTTCCAGCGATCCTTGGTTGCGCGGTGAATCGTCACACACTCACGAATAATTGTATTATCTCCGATTTCAACAGTTGTCTCCTCGCCTTCAAATTTTAAATCTTGCGGACGAACGCCAATAACGGCCCCAGGGAAAATCTCGCAATTTTTACCGATTGTTGTCCCCGAATAAATCGTCACGTTGGGATGAATATAGGTACCCTCGCCAATCGTTACGTTGTCATAGATAGTTGCAAATGGTTCTACCGTGACATTTTCACCAAGCGTTGCTTTGGGAGAGATATTGGCAAGATTACTGATCATTCTTTGTCCTTAATTACTTGTGCTAGCATTTCTGCTTCTACTACTTGTTTCCCATTGACATATCCTATC
>JBNKGN010000491.1:0-1815 GCA_050289845.1 Crocinitomicaceae bacterium
AACTCCTTGACATCCAATGTCAGATGTTATAATACATGTGTATTGACCTGCTGCAAGTCCCGTCGCAGTTTGCGTAGTTTGCATGTTCGGATCATCCCATTGATAGGTAATATTACCGATTGCTGGGAGCATTTCAGCTGTCGCAGTTCCGTCGGATCCACCAGCACAAGATACCTGTGTCGAAGAACTCGAATAATTGGCAGGAGTATCTGTTACAAAGATGTTTGCACTTGCTGAACAACCATTGCCATCCGTCATTTGAACGGTATAGTTTCCAGTCAATACATTATTTACCGTTTGATTTGGATTGTTTCCTAGAGCTGGCCAGTTGAATGTGTATGGCGGAATTCCAAGTGTTGGAGTCGCCGTAACTGTTCCTTGTCCCGAAGTACAAATATCTGGTGTCATACTCGCCGAAACACCTGCCGAAACGCCCGTAATAAAGGTCGTGTCAGAGACGCTTCCCACGGAATTGGCACAGGAAACAGCATTTAAAGCGAGGTAGTAGCCCGTAGTTCCCGGCAACACATTCGGAATATTTAGGATTCCATTGTTATACGGGTAGGTCTGCCCAAGTGTATTTTGCCATACATACGTGCTGTTTGGTCCGTACATCTGAAGGTAGGTTCCGTTTGTAATGGTATAAGCTGTGGTGTTTTGAGGCGATGTTGGTGTGTAAATACGCGCGTCATTTACAGCATTCCATTGAGAGTTGTTTCTTCCTGGAGTTGTGTGTGCAACAGTACCTGTTTGATTTTGAACTCCTTGAATTGCGAGACCGCCATTCCATCCACTTGCAATAGGCTTAAAACCGATGTGCATTTCAATGACGTTGGATGTTTCGTGGAGAATCAACCCCATATAAGTACATTCACCACCACCACCAAAGGCCATGATGTCTTTCCACAGAACGTAAAATTGACGGTTTGGAGCAGTACCAACGGTCTGATACATAATTTCACCTTGAGGGGATGCAAAAGTGCTCGGGTTAATATCATGGTATGCTGGCATGATTGCAAGAATAGCTTCACCAACGGTTGTTGAAGGAAGTGGCGTGCCATTTAAAGACCAAGCACAATATCCATTTGCTTTTCCTAAGTTGAAATTAATAAGCCCGTTAGAACCAATCACCGTTTGAGTGTAATTGTTGCCGTAAAAACTGAACGTGAATCCAATATTAACAACTCCACTATATGAATCGTCTGTTAATTGTACATACGTTGGATTGTCCAGAAATATTCCGCCCAAAGTCCCTGGATTACAATCTTCAATTGTGACTGGGGTTCCTAAACACACAGTTGCATCCGTTCCCAAACAGATGTTTTGTGCATTCAATCCGAAGCTGGAAGTGAGCGCAAGTGCAATAGAAGCTATGATTTTTTTACTTGGGTACATTCGAATCATAAATTTGAGTTCGTAGGTTAGACGGTGATCCTTTCAATTAGTTGCTCACGCTTAAAAAAAGTTCGTGAACGAATTGTTTCCGTAAAATTAATTAATTCGGAATTGCAAGCAGTGGTTGAGTCCGTCAATAATAGCCCGTTAGAAATCCAAATATCTATAAGATATTGGAATCCTGATTTTAAAAAATCGTTACATTTGTCGCACGTTTAAATCAAGTATAATGTCAAACAAATATCAAACTCAAATTGATGCCTTCATGGATAAGGTGAAAGCGTCAAATGGTCACGAAACGGAGTTCTTGCAAAGACGTATTGGCGAAGAAACCAAGTGTTTATAAGATATTATTTTCAAAAACCAGATGCGATTACTTGACGTGATAGTTTTACTGAGGAAGATTCACTCATCTTGTCT
>JBNKGN010000492.1:0-1808 GCA_050289845.1 Crocinitomicaceae bacterium
AAGCTACTATTACCAACTGGTTGAAAAATGTGGGGGACACCATTGAAATGGACGAACCTCTAGTTGAAGTTGCAACGGATAAAGTAGACAATGAACTTCCATCGGAAGCGGAGGGTGTCCTCGTAAAACAATTGTTTCAAAAAGACGAAGTTGCTCAAGTGGGGGATGTTATCGCAATTATCTCTACAGATGGCGACGCTCCTACTGACGAAGTATCGGCCCCAGCAGCAGCGGTTGAAGCTCCTGTAGAAGTTGTAGCAGCAGCAATCACCGCAGAAGTGACGGCAATGGCTTCAAGTGCAAATGGAAACGGATCGGTTTCTAAAACTGGACCAAGTGGTAAATTCTACTCGCCACTTGTACGAAATATTGCAGCAAAAGAGGGCGTATCCATGAGCGAATTGGAATCCATTTCTGGATCTGGTCAAGCAGGACGCGTTACCAAAAAAGATATATTAGATTACCTTTCGGGGGATCGCAAGCAAGTAGCTACGGCACCAGTCGCTCCTGCAGCAACTTCCGCAGCTCCAGCGACGACAGAAGCACCCAAGGCTGCACCTGCCGCTCCTGCAACTTCAGGATTCCTTGCCAATATCAAAGAACCTGTTGTAAGCGCTGGGCCTGATGATGAAATCATGGAAATGGATCGCATGCGTAAGTTAATTGCCGATCACATGGTCATGTCAACACATGTTTCTCCGCACGTGACAAGTTACGTAGAAGCGGATGTTACCAATATCGTGAACTGGAGAAACAAAGTGAAAAAAGAATTTCAGGCAAGAGAAGGCGAAAACATCACGTTTACGCCAATCTTCATGGAAGCTATCGTAAAAGCAATCAAAGATTTCCCGATGATTAACGTGTCGGTTTCAGGCAATCAAATTATTAAACGCAAGCATATCAATATTGGTATGGCGACCGCACTTCCTTCAGGGAATTTGATTGTTCCAGTAATTAAAGATGCCGATCGTTTGAACCTTACAGGGATCACAAAATCGGTAAATGAACTTGCAAATAAAGCTCGAAACAACAAATTGAGCCCCGAAGATATTCAAGGTGGAACGTATACAGTAACGAACGTGGGAACTTTCGGAAACGTTATGGGAACACCTATTATCAACCAACCACAAGTAGCTATTTTGGCTTTGGGAGCAATCCGTAAGGTTCCTGCTGTCATTGAGACTCCAGAAGGTGACTTTATTGGGATCAGACACAAAATGTTCTTATCACATTCCTATGACCATCGCGTTGTAGACGGTGCGCTAGGCGGTCAATTCGTTCGCCGTGTCGCTGATTACTTAGAACAATTTGACCCAGCTCGGGAAATCTAACCAAACACATTTACGCATGAGAAAATTAGTTTTAATCGCATTGTTGCTCCCTGCTCTTTCATTCGCTCAGAAAACGACGGCAGAAGTTGAAAACATTGCAAACACAGCTTCAGAAGAAGAACTCATTTATTTAAGTTCTGAAATGATCCAACAAAACTTCTTGTTTCATGCGGAGATTTTGGTAGATGCCTTGTTACTGAAACAGCCCCAAAACGCCAATTACAATTATCGTAAAGGTTATTTGGAGTTTATTGCTCGTACCGACTATAAAAACGGAATTATTCACTTGAAAAAAGCCGTTGTTGGTGTAACAAAAAATTACGATCCGTATTCGAAAAAAGAAATTGGTGCCCCTTACGATGCCTACTATTATCTAGGAAAGTGCTATCATTTGGACAATCAATTCGACAAAGCAGCAGAGTTTTACACGGCATTTATAACCAATTCGAACAAAGGTTCTGAACTGAAAGCCATGGC
>JBNKGN010000493.1:0-1808 GCA_050289845.1 Crocinitomicaceae bacterium
GTAATAGGAGAAACGCTCCCACATTTCCGTAAAAAAGAGGACAAACAATCCGACGGGATGTCCAAGTATTGTTTTTTCAGGAAATGCCTGCGTTTGATCACTCATAGTTCGCTTCTTTAAGTGCGTGAATGTAACAAAAAAATCCAAGAAACCTCCAAATAATTCCAAGAGCGGGTGGGATTTTTGTAATTGCCTTTTTCCATCGTTTTTAGAGCTTCCTTCGCACATCTTTCCTTCAATTTTTATTCCAAACCTTTTATAATCACCTTCGATTCAACACTTTGTTAGCTTTCCGTTTTTCGATAGTGATTTGTTGTTTCATAACATTATCTTTACAGTCGCTTATTATGAATTTGATGATGCGTTATACTCTTTTCTACCTTTTTTTAGCAGTACTTTTCAGTGCATGCAATGCTAACAACTCGCAAGACTCAACAAAGGTTTCGAGCGTGCACACCTTTGAAACATCAGATGCGCACTCTTATTCGAACATTGCAGACATCCGCACGGAGCACTTGCACCTGGAACTCGACGTTAATTTTCAAAATCAAACTGTATATGGTGTGGCCCGGCATCAAATGAGTGATCACGACGTCACCACCGCCGTTTTTGACGTGAAGGAGCTAGAGATCATGAAAGTCACGATTGGCAGTAAAAAAAATCAAGAATCTCCCACAGATTACGCCATTGGTGAAAACGATGCACTCCTTGGCGCTCCGCTTAATGTGACGATTCAAAAAGACACGCGTTTCGTAAATATTTACTACAAAACCACCAAAGCGACCGAAGCGATTGATTGGTTACCAGCACATTTAACGGAAGGAAAGCAACATCCGTTTATGTATACTCAAGGGCAAGCTATCCTAACTCGTTCCTGGATACCACTGCAAGACACCCCTTTGAATCGGATCACCTATTCTGCGGACGTTCAAGTTCCATCAGGTTTAATGGCCGTGATGAGTGCTTCCAATCCGAAGGAAAGAAATCCAGAAGGCAAATATCATTTTGAAATGCAACAAAAAATTCCAGCGTATTTGATTGCCCTGGCTGTTGGAAATTTGGTGTATTCTCCACTAGACGGAAAAACAGGTGTCTATTCGGAACCTGAAATTGCCAGTGCCGCGGCTTACGAGTTCGTCGACGTTCCAAAAATGATGGCTGCTGCGGAAAAACTTTACGGGAAATACCGATGGGATCAATACGACATTATTATGTTGCCCTATTCATTTCCCTTTGGAGGTATGGAAAATCCTCGATTGACTTTCGCAAATCCGACACTTTTGGCCGGTGATCGTAGTTTGGTATCCGTAATTGCCCATGAATTGGCACACTCCTGGTCGGGAAATCTGGTCACAAACGCTACGTGGAACGATTTCTGGCTGAACGAAGGATTTACCGTCTATTTCGAAAATCGCATTATGGAAGAACTTTATGGGAAAGAAATCGCCCATATTCTTGCCGTTATTGAATTTCAGGATTTGGAAGCAGCTTTAAGTCGCATCGGTGAAAGCAAAACACCGCAAGACACCAAACTAAAACTTAATTTGTCTGGAAGAAACCCAGATGATGGGATGGACGACATCGCTTACATCAAGGGCGCGTACTTTCTTCGTACACTGGAGAAAATTGCAGGAAGAAAACAATTGGACGCCTTTCTGGAAAACTATTTCAATTCCCATGCTTTCCAAACGATTACCACTGAGGATTTCGTGAATTATTTGAAAAAAGAACTGTTGGAGCCAAACAATATTCAGTTCAATGCGGAAGAATGGATTTACAGTGAAGGGTTGCCAAAAAATTGTGTACAA
>JBNKGN010000494.1:0-1800 GCA_050289845.1 Crocinitomicaceae bacterium
TGAGTCGTCTTTCGTCTATCATAATTGCGTTCTTCCTTTACAAAAAAAGTAAAATATTCGTTTAGGGCTCTTGAAAATCGGGATTATTCACAAACGACTCGTCCGTCAGTGTCATTAAAAAGGCAAGGAGCCATTGCTTTTCAGTTGCATCTAATTGCACCCCGCCCTGCGATGCAAACTCTATCAGCGGATCAATGGTGGCACTTTGAACAATGCCATGGGAGTAATGATTGATCACATCGTCCAATGTGGCAAAACGCCCATCATGCATATACGGCGCGGACAACGCAATATTTCGGAGTGTTGGAACTTTAAATTTCCCTTCGTCGAAAGGACTTCCTGTCACCTCAGCTCTCCCTATATCTGTAAACGTTGCATCTAGTCCATTATTGCTAAACTTCTGTACTTGCATGAGTGGACCATTGTGACAATGGAAACAATCTGCACCGTTCAAACTTTTAAATAAGTCATAGCCTGCTGTTTCTTCCGGAGTAACTGTCGCCAAAATGGCCTGCTCTTCTGAATTGAGCGCTAAATTGTTTTCGACTTTATAGATTACGTCGTATTTAGACTTACCTGAAATCATCGTACGAAGAAACTGCGCCAAGGCTTTTGCGGCTTTGTATTTGTCAATTCCCAATTCTCCAAACGCATGTAGAAACATTTCGCGATACTCTTCTGACTCTGACAATTCGCTCACAGCATTCGCCCAAGTCTCATGCATCTCGATAGGATTTTCTACTGGTTGCAACACCTGTTCTTCGAGCGTTTTGGCTCTACCATCCCAGAAGAAAAATGAGTCCCACCCAAGATTGATCAATGCCATTGAATTGCGCGTTCCGACAGAACCGTCAATACCTGTCGAGAACTGGTTGGGGTCGGAAAATGCACTTGCGGGAGCGTGACATGTTCCGCACGACATGGAATTGTCACCACTTAATTTTTTCTCGTAAAACAATTTTCTTCCGAGCGCTACACCTTCCTCTGTCATTGGATTGTCCGCTGGAATTGGCATGTCCGGAAAGTGCGACGGAATCTCTAATTTATAGGGCGTTGGTGTGTAGGTTACCTTGTCTTTTTTACACGATAGAAATACCGTAAGACTACACATAAGAAATAAGAAAATTGAATACTTCATATAAGCTACGGATTGAGCGCTTCTTTAAAATTTTGCATCACCTTCAGGGTCAACGCTTCCTGTCCCGAAGCCGAATGCGAAGAATATTCCGTTTTCACATCGATGCTTTGGTTGGTTCCCTGGAGAAAGGTGAACAGATCCAATTCCCATGTTGTGCCGTACGCTTCGTCGCCTGTTTTTGTCCAATTGACGGTATCAAATTGCAGTGTTTGAAGATTTTCATCCAATCCGCAATGAAAAACGACAAAATGATTGAAGAGTGGATTTCCGTCTTGCAAGGTATCCACACGTGCTTCTAGTTTCACGAAAATATAGCCAGGATTCCAATCCCAATGCATGTCATTCGATTTGGAAATATTCAACCAACTATCGTTTGAAAATGCGGAAGGATCGTTGTGATTCACATCTGCCCCTACTCCTAAATTCGCAGAAATTGCATTGAAATCTGCGGATTTCCCCGCTCCGTTGTACAATAAAGTTCCCCGTTCACGAAAATCAAAAAGCATCGCATCGGTAAGTACTTTCGATCCATTGCGGACATCCTGTACGTAAAATTTAATGTCCGTAAACTGGATGTCATACCCTTCTGGTGTGGTGTAGGTTGCATCCAATTGCAAATCTACTCCGTTGTATAAGGGCTGAAGATCGATCCGCACGGTAGG
>JBNKGN010000495.1:0-1799 GCA_050289845.1 Crocinitomicaceae bacterium
GATGCGTTGGTCCATATGCCGATGCTTTGTCCTATTCCTGGACTTATGACGACTTGTCTGGGGGCGGGCCCGTTGCGCTTTCCTACAATCAGTATCAGATTCCAAATCAAGGTGATGGAGACTATTGTGTAACCATTCAGTGGAGTGATACAAATGTTCCTTCCTTGCTTGGATGTACTTCAACGGCTTGTTTCGAAGTAAAGGAGTGTTGCCAACCAAACGCGATTTTTACCATGGATTGGGTAGCCGCAGGAACGGCCTCTTATTTGACGATTCAAAACAATCCGTACTTTACTTCGGCGTACGATTCTGAAGCGTTCATCCTCTACGAAGATTGTGACGGCAATGGTTGGGTGCTCTCAGGTGTGCCGTCTGTCATGCGAACGTCTAATTTTAATGACCCGGTTGTTTTTAGCGGATTGGATGAAACCTGCGACTATAAGGTCGTGCATCATGTTAGTTCGAACTGCCTTCAACGTTCGTTTACGTTTGCCAAATCAGTTTCAGGCGTTTTAAAAGTTGCGGCATTTCCAAATCCAGCAGAGAATGACAATTTGATCACTATCAAAATGTTATCGCATTCGGAAGCCGCGAATGTTGTTATTTATGAAATAATCACGGGGCGTGTTATGTATGAAGGAACCTTAGAAGCAACAACGAACCTAATTCTCCAAGAAAATGCGTTGCCCAAAGGACAATACTATTTAAAAGCAACCAATCGTGATGAAATCGTGACAAAATTACTGATTGTGCAATAGAAAGGATTCTACAAAGGTTTGATTTCGTAGATATTTTCGATCAAATTAAAACCAAACACCTATTCCGACAATCAGCTCGTAGCGGACATTGGACGAATGACCGAGGTATTGAAAAACATGTTCTTTTCTATCGGCGTGCAAGCCGCGTCCTTCGATTCGGAAATAGCTGTTCGGGATAGGCTTGTATTCAATTCCAAGTGTTGCTCCAAGGATGTCCAAACCAATAAGTTCGTGGTTTTCGTTGAGGACAGGTCCTGTAAGAATTTCGTTGGGGTCGGCAAAGTATTCGCCTCGCGTGTAAATGGCCCAATCCGGTGTAAAGCGGTGTTTGGCAGCGACGATGGCACTGAAAACTGTCGCACTTTCCGTAGAATCTGTCAATGCGGAATGTGTTTGGTAACCAAAATTTGCTTCCGCGCCAATCGTCCAACGTTTGGTCTTGTACACCATGATGATTTCGGAGTAGCTCCGCAGTTGGTCTAAGGCGTCGTCGGGTGCTTCGTCACTGAGAATGGTGCTAAAGGTGATGTTTAATTTTTCGGAAGGAGTGTACGCCGTCGAGAATCCAATCGCTTTGTTTTTATTGTTGTCTACAAAATTGTTGAAGCCATTGAAAGCATTCAATTGAAACATCCATTTGGAGGAGTGTTCCCAGGTTAACTTCGCACCGCTTAAATAATACGGCTCAAAATACGTGGTTGTGGCAAAACTGATGGTCATATTTTCGCGTGGTTGAATTGATTCTAGCCCGATGTGTGTGCGAAAGAATCCTGCGTCCAACCACAGTTTCCCTTTAATTTTAAATCCCAAATGCGCTTCCTGAATAAAATTGAAATATGGGGACCAGGCAGATCGGGGAGCATCGCCCCAAAATAAGGTGGCCATTCCTCGAAAGCGTCGTGATTGGTATTTGGCACCAAATTGCACCATGTTTAATCCGAATTGATTGTCACGAGGTGCCGTCGTCGGGAATTTTTGATAACCGCCAGCGCCCGCAGTGTCGGAATAGCGTGCGTAATAGGTGTCGATATAGCCTGAAAA
>JBNKGN010000496.1:0-1783 GCA_050289845.1 Crocinitomicaceae bacterium
TGGTGAAGATGACGATGTTGACTTGGCTCAAGCGAAAAGTCGTCGTGTGACCTTCAAAGTGCGATAGGATCAGAAACGAAGTATAAAAAAAACTCCGACAGTCAGTGATTGTCGGAGTTTTTTGTTTTGTGATCGAATACTTCTCGTTTATTGGTCTCCAGAAGGTTTTTCGGAATTCAATAATTGCTGCGGTTGTTGCTCTGAAGTATTTAATGGTTTCACGATCTTTTGGTCGTCTGATGCCCCGTACAATTCAGGTCGAAGGTATTTTCCTTGATTCCATGATTCCTTGTCGACTTCCACCGTACGTTTTTGCGGATATTGCTGCAAATAAGGGTCGTTTCTTTCGGTGTGAAGAATCCAGGATACTTCCATTCCCTCGGTGCCTCCAGCAATGGTGAATTGACCATTTTCCATTTTTTCTTTAATATACAATGGTGCGTATGCTCCAATAGGCGTCAATTGATACGTGCAGTTGTCGTTATTTACTGCTTCAAAATAATCGGGCATTGTTACAACTGCTTCTCCGTTTTCGTCAAATGTGGCATTCCCACGGTAAACGTTTAATACTTCGTCCGACTCAATACTGAAGTGACGTAAATATTTGTGCTCTGGATCCAGTGGATGATCAATAGAAAATGGTTTGATTCCTGCGGCACCCATGTCGCCATTGGCGTAAATCGAAAATCCATTTACATCCGATTGATCGCCCCAAACACCAACATATCCCAATCCGTAGGTTCCAACAGCGTTTGATGATATAGGTCCCAATGCATCATAATTGTGTCCGTAAACCCCAAAACCATTGCGGTAATTGGTTTCTCCAACAAGTCCATTTACACCGATACCGTAAACACCGTATCCTCCTGTCGTACGTAAATTGTTTCCGTAAATACCTGCGGATCCTGTTCCTGTCGCTTCGATTTGTCCCGAAACACCATTTGCACCGCCTGAAGACGAACCGATGATCGCTGAGGTTAAATTGCTTGTAGCATTCGTGCTTGCTTGAATCGGAGAGAACGTATTCGCACTGCTAGTCGAAGTTGCAATTAGTCCAACTCCTGAATTCAATGTCGTCGTGCGTAGTGCTATTCCATTAACCGTGTTGTTTTGAATCTCAACTTCTCCTGCATCTGCTGTAATCAATCGTCCTGCGCCGGCACCTCCTTGATCGTAAGCCTGATCCAATGTGTTAGCCCCCGAAGTGGTCAGGGCAATCGTGTTTCCTCCAGAAATTGTGAGGTTTTGTCCTGACAAAGACAAGGTTTGTAATTCGTTGGATGGATCGCTATCGGCATCGTTGGGGCTGGTGATGTATCCCGCGTCGTTCGTAAATGTACTCACATTTGTAGGCGCATTGCTTAAATCGTTGTAGTCACCGCTAAAGCCATTTCCCGCATGCAGTGCATAAGGAACGCTTAAGAATTGCGTGGTTCCTGATACGGTATACGTAGTTCCGCCAGTTGGATCAGTCTCGGTTTTTAAATAATACGGCCCGTTCGCCCAGTCAATTCCCGTGAAACTTCCTGCGACTACTGTTCCTCCTCCGATTTCAAAAGTTGCAAGACCGTTCGCATTGGTTGTAGGTGTGTGACGTTCTATATATACCGCGATTCCTGTTGGTGAGCTTTGTAAAATACTTATTTGTACTCCGACGGGTGCGTTTGCAATCAAAGCATTGCTGGTGTTTCGAACAACTGCTTGATATGTCATTAAATTGGGCGCTTGTGCAAATGTTATAAAACTTGCGCCGCAAAGGATGAGTGAGGCTAAAATGGATTTC
>JBNKGN010000497.1:0-1729 GCA_050289845.1 Crocinitomicaceae bacterium
TTAGCAAGATAGCCGCCTTCAATTAAAGAAGAGATGCTCTCTCCTACCAACAATTTATTGTAATTGTCATTTAGCGGAAGTGCCTTGTTGCTGCTCAAAGGTGTTGCCGTTACGCCGAGTATGTTCGCGTCTTGATAAAACTGAAAAATCTTGCGAAAGCTATTGTAGTGTGCTTCGTCGACAATGACCAATCCAACGCCTTCAATAAAATTTTCATTGTCGTTCAGGCGGTTGTTTAAAGTCTCCACCATTGCAATAAAACATTGGAACTCGTCTTGATCGGGAATCTCCTTAACTTCACTGTTGATCACCTTATTTCCTACCCCAATCGCATGCAATTGCTTCGAAGTTTGAACAGAAAGTTCAATTCGGTGGGTTAAAATCAATACTTTTCGATTAAAATCGCGAATGTATCGTTTGGCAATTTCCGAGAAAATTACGGTCTTTCCACCGCCTGTTGGCAATTGAAATAAAAGGTTGAAGTCCTGACCATTAGTCGAAATTTCATTGATGATATTATCGACTGAATCCTTTTGAAAAGGATACAATGTTTTGGCTTCGTAAAGATGGGTATCAAGCATAAATGGGTGCGAAAAAGCGGCTACAAAGCTAGTGTTCTTTTAGTGAAATTCAAATTATGTGGGTGTCAATTACTGTTAAAAGTCTTGCATTCCTATTTTAAACACGAAGATTGTAAGCAGATATTGTGATATGCGTCTAATTGCTACTTTTGTTTCAACAAGATTTTAAAACTTCAGATTTAAGACTATGAGTGATATTGAAAAGGTCAAATGTTTGATCATCGGATCAGGACCTGCGGGATATACCGCTGCTATTTATGCTGCGCGTGCAGACATGCAACCAGTTTTGTACCAGGGAATGCAACCTGGTGGACAATTAACAACAACCAACGAAGTTGAAAACTTTCCTGGGTATCCTGATGGAATTACAGGGCCAGACATGATGATCCAATTGCAACAACAGGCGGAACGTTTTGAAGCGGATATTCGTTTTGGTTTTATCGATAAAGTAGATTTTACTGGACCAGTGCACAAATGTTGGACGGAGGATGGAAAAGAAATTCATGCGGATACCGTTATTATTTCTACCGGAGCTTCTGCGAAATACCTCGGTTTGGAAAGTGAGCAATTGTATTTGAAACTTGGAGGCGGTGTTTCTGCGTGTGCCGTTTGTGATGGATTCTTCTACAGAGGTCAAGAAACAGTAATCGTTGGTGCTGGAGATTCTGCATGTGAAGAAGCACACTACTTATCAAAATTGTGTACGAAAGTGACAATGTTGGTACGTCGTGATGAGTTTCGTGCATCGAAAATTATGGCAGAACGCGTAAAAAATACACCGAACATTGAAATCATGTTCAATACTGAAACGGATGAAGTTTTGGGAGATGGACAAGTGGTAACAGGTGTTCGCGCTAAAAATAACGTCACTGGTGAATTGACTGAAATTCCTGCGACAGGATTCTTCGTGGCGATTGGACACAAACCAAACACAGATATTTTTGCTGACTACATTGATTTGGATGAAACAGGTTATGTGAAATACGCACAACCAGGTACGTCAAAAACAAATGTTCCAGGAGTATTTGTGGCAGGAGATGCGGCTGATAAAAACTACCGTCAGGCAATTACTGCTGCAGGTACAGGTTGTATGGCTGCTTTGGATGCAGAGCGCTACCTTTCTGCAATGGGACATTAAAAAAATACGG
>JBNKGN010000498.1:0-1726 GCA_050289845.1 Crocinitomicaceae bacterium
TGTATTCTCTGCACGATGCATCGTACACAAAATATAATCTCCCTGAAATGTGTCCTTCGATAATTGCGATTTCTCTACTGATGTTTTTGCGTAGTACATTCCCGCATCCTGCATCACATCACCTGATAACACAATTTGCGCATCAAAAGTGTCGTAACCTTCCTTTTTCAAATTATTCACCGCCGCTTGAGTAGGCGCGAAAAGAATATCGGAAATTCGATCGGTTAAAATCCGATTGATTTCTTCGGGCATTTGCATATTAAAACTGCGAAGTCCAGCCTCTACATGTGCCACTTTAATGTGTTTCTTTTTAGCGGCAAGCGCACCCGCAATCGTTGAATTGGTGTCTCCATATACCAGCACCCAATCAGGCGCTTCTTCGATCAGTACTTTTTCAATTTTCTCCAACATTTGACCAGTCATCGCCCCATGATCTAAATCGTTCACGCTGAGATTGTATTTCGGTCGTGGCAGCTCCATCTCTTCGAAAAAAATCTCTGACATATTGTGATCGTAATGCTGTCCTGTATGCACCAAAACTTCTTCCACACCTGCTGTTTTTGCGATCACACGACTAATCACAGCTGCTTTCACAAATTGAGGACGCGCACCTACTATGGTAAGAATTTTGATCATTCGATTGAATCATTAATGCAAGAAGAACCACTTAGCTCTACGCGAAAATACGGATTATCTCGACAACCTTTTTTGACTATCCGATGGTTTTTTACCCAGGATTAAAAAGTCAATAATTCCGCGCCAATAACCAAGACCGTAACTGACGTGAAGAATAAAATACGTTTTCATCAATGCCAGGATGTGCTCAGGTTTCTTCGCTGTCGACGCACTGAACACCCCAGACAATAGCAAATACATCATCAATGGAACGTTCGTGAAGAGAAAAATCCAACTTCCGAATAAGACTGTCGGAATCAAGCCAATTAGATACAACACGAAAAGTGGAGGGATCAGTTGACGAATTGTCGTAACTGCTTTGTGTTTCTTATTTACAAATACTTTCCAATAACCGTATTGAAAGAATTGACGCCAAAGACCAGAATAGGAACCTCGAACATAATATTTTAGCGAAATTGTCTGCTCAAAATAGATCTTACCTCCCGCTTTTTCTACTCGAAAATTAAAGTCATCGTCTTGATTACGGACCAGTTCTTCGTCGAAAAAACCAATTTTTTCAAATACCCAAGAAGGATACATAGGCGTCCCGACAGTATCAACATATCCCGATGCTTCCAACGTTCTAAAATTACCCAAGCCCATACCAAAGGCTGTCCCCATAGCATTTGCGATAATTTCTCCTACTTCGTTTAGATAGACATTTTCGACACTTCCGCCAACGCACCAAACATTTTCATGATCCGCGAACGTTTGTAAAGCTCCTTTTAAATAATTCGAACTTAAAATTTGTCGCGCTCCAACAATTTGAATGTAGTCAGCATCAATCCCCGCTTTGACCCCAAGATTAAAGGCATAGGGCGTTTGCTGTTTTTCATTGGAAACAATCGTTAGTGAGACGAATTCCTTTTGAAGTTGCTGCAATTTCTCAACGGTTCCGTCGTGACTTAACCCGTCTACCACAAAAACTTTTAGCGTACAATCAGCGGGTAATTCTGAAGCATAGATCGCATTGACACATTCGGAAATGTTATCGACTTCGTTTCTACACGGTATTACAATTGCAATTTTCATTTTCTTGAAAGTGGTCTGG
>JBNKGN010000499.1:0-1717 GCA_050289845.1 Crocinitomicaceae bacterium
GTGAATACAAATGATGATGTCGAGTTGGAGAAAGTACTGATGCGTGAGTTGATTCAACGTTCTATTGACGGGATGATCATCGCTCCGAGCAATAATATCAAAGAGCTGATTCCGATTTTATTGGAAACACATATTCCCGTCGTTTTTACGGACCGACCTGGCGATGAAAATGCCGATTTTATTGGAGTCGACAATCGATTGGAATCGAAAAAGTTAATTCAGTCATTCTCGAAAAAGCCGAAGCGTCTCTCAGCACTGGTGCCTTTCCCTGAGAATGTTTCTACCATTCAGGAACGCATTGAAGGAACCAAAGAAGCGTGTGAGGCAGAAGGAATTCAATACAACTATGTCGACCTTCCAGAGAATCAAGAAGAAGTAGAGAAGTTAATCAAAGAGGAATTGGATGCCGGAACAGACTCGTTTGTCGCGTTGAATAATAAATGTACGCTCCTGGCATTGGCGGCCTTGAATAAAAATGGGGTGCGAATTCCAGAAGATGTTCGTTTGATCTCTTTTGATGATAGCGAAGCCTTTAAGTACATGAATCCACCTATTTCTGCTTTACGTCAACCTATTGTAGAGATTGGTCTTCAAACCGTGGATCGAATTTACGAACGATTGAAAAAATCAAAATCACCAGGAGAACATTTTATTCTTGAATGTGAGTTTCAAGCGCGCGGATCGCATTAGGGAAATCAAGGTCTTTTTTTCGCGGCGTATTAGTACATTCGGACAATCACCGAAGTTTTCATTTCTCAACAAATGTTCGTAACCACTTTAGTGCCTGTTCTTTATTTTCGAAAAAGCGCGTAGGTCTTACGGGCTTGTTGAATCGAAGAAAAAAACGGGCGGCTAACCGCTGGGGGAGACTGTTGATCACAAAAGCATCAGCAACGACCAAAGACGATCTATTCTCGGAGGCTACGTATTCGCGCACTTCCTTGGAGGGAATCACAAATTTAGTAGAGGTATATAGAATTGGCATTTTTCGACCTTGTGCAATCTCGGTCCGGGCATTTACAAGTGCATCGGCATGAGCAATCGTAAACTCGTCTTCAATCTTGATGTGGATATGCATGATCCCCATTTCACAAACGCAAATCGTTGCTTCGGGCAATTCAATGAATATCTCGGTTTTCAGTTCCATTAAGTGGTTTCTGAACGAAAGATAACAATTTTGACCAATCCTTTCGGCTTATTTTAGGAATTGCGCTGGCTCCGATAAATTTTAAACAAAAAGAGGGCTTTGTCGTTAATTAATGGTGATTTTTTTCGCTTCAATACGACCGCTTTTAGATACTACGATGATTTGATATACCCCATGAGCAATCCCGTCGGTCGGTATAATGGATTGTTTTTGAGACGTTTCTTTCAAAGTGACCTGTTGGCCTATCATGTTTACGAGACGTATCTCGGCGTCCTCAGTCAAAGAAATGGTGAGTTGTTCCTTTGTTTGTCCAATCGATTGAATCAGTGCGTTTGAAGAAGCACATTGTCGGCTTGCGATGATCCCTGAAGTTTGAAATGCACCATCCAAATCGACCATCTTTAAACGGTAGTAACGTTGTTTCGAGTCGTTGCTCTCTACTCGTGCTGAATACGTTACTTCTTCTTGTGAGTTACCGGCAGCATCTACGAAAGTCTCTGGGTAAAACACCATGCCATCGTAGGTATATTCTAAAACGAAATGGTCAGTGTTATTTTCGGATAGGGTCGT
>JBNKGN010000500.1:0-1713 GCA_050289845.1 Crocinitomicaceae bacterium
CGGATGGTTTGTCCTAATAATGGGCGTATATATAGTATTAAAAGAATTGATTTAAAAATAGATTCGCATTGTTGAACACAACAGAATCTCAAAAATAAAACACATGAAAGTAGAACAAATTTATACAGGATGTTTGGCGCAAGGAGCGTACTACATTGAAAGCAAAGGAGAAGTAGCCATTATTGATCCTCTAAGAGAAGTACAATCGTACATAGATCTCGCAACATCGAGAAATGCAAAAATTAAATACATTCTCGAAACGCATTTCCACGCGGATTTTGTCTCAGGTCACGTGACCTTAGCAGCAAAAACGGGTGCAGATATCATTTACGGTCCCAACGCACGTCCAGATTTCAACTGTATCGTAGCGGAAGACAATCAAGAGTTTTCACTCGGTGATGTGACAATTAAAGTTTTGCATACACCTGGTCACACGATGGAGAGCACGACTTTTTTATTGTTGGATGAGAATGGAAAACAACACGCCATCTTTAGTGGGGACACATTGTTCTTAGGTGACGTTGGAAGACCCGATCTCGCACAGAAAGCAGCCTCAATGACGCAGGAGGAATTGGCAGGAATCCTCTACGATAGTTTGCGAAACAAAATTATGGTATTGCCCGACGAAACAATTGTATATCCTGGCCACGGAGCAGGAAGTGCTTGTGGAAAAAATATGAGTAAAGAAACAGTCGGTACAATAGGCGAGCAAAAAGCAAGTAATTATGCGTTGAGAGCTGACATGACGAAGGAAGAATTCATTAAAGAAGTGACCGACGGACTGCTTCCACCTCCAGCGTATTTCCCGATGAATGTGATGCTCAATAAATCTGGATATCAGGACATCGATAAAGTAATGGAAGCAGGGAAAAAGGCGCTGTCACCAGATGAATTTGAAACAGCGGCAACCGCACTTGGAGCCGTGATGCTGGACGTACGAAGTCAAAAGGATTTCGCGAAAGGTCATGTGCCTAATGCCACGTTTATTGGATTGAACGGAAATTTTGCTCCTTGGGTAGGCGCGCTGATTAAGGATGTTCAACAACCCATTTTATTGATCACCGAAGAAGATAAACTGGAGGAAGCAATCACCCGACTTTCGCGCGTTGGATTCGACAATATCGTAGGTTATCTTGGTGGAGGATTCGAAGCATGGGAAAAATCAGGAAAAGAAATCGGAACAGTAACGTCTATCACCGCTGAAGAATTTGCACAGAAGGCCAATGAAGGAAAGGCAATGATTTTTGATGTTCGAAACCAATCGGAATATGCCTCAGAGCATGTAGTAGATGCCGAAAATGTACCCCTGGAAGAACTAAACAATCACCTGGCAGAGTTCAAAGATGATACGACCAACTATATTCATTGTGCAGGAGGATATCGTTCGATGATTGCCAGTTCTATCTTGAAATCGCGCGGCATCCATAACATCGTCGATGTACAAGGAGGTTTCGGAGCCATCAAAGAAACAGATATCGAGAAAACAGCGTATGTGTGCCCAAGTACCTTGTAATAGATCTTTAAACTGATTCGGATTCAAGCGAAAGCAACGAGGTACTTCGTGAATTTAAACTTTCGTAAGACCAAAGCTTTCACCATTTTGCAAAGCGTTGACATCGATCACACAAGGGGAAATCAATCAAACGGATGATTTCCCCTCTGTGCTTTAGAAATTGGTGGTCTTGACGATGCTCGAAACATGGCAAATCTTTT
>JBNKGN010000501.1:0-1703 GCA_050289845.1 Crocinitomicaceae bacterium
AACTAAAATATATCTTGAAGTGATCTTCCATAATGTGAATTGGTATTGACTCACTTGTATAAAAAATTTGGAGATTCCCTTAGAAGTGGCAATTATGACTTGGTTTAATAATATTCAAAGGAAAGATTTGAATCGAAATTGAACATTAAAGTTCGCCCGTTGACCTGGCCAATTGGTATGGGAGATCGCTTCAAAGGTGTGTACAACCTGTATCGCAAGAACCTGAATTTATTCCAGGGAAATAAAACGGGAATTTCGGACGAAATTGTTCCTATTGAAGATTTGGATGATCCGCAACTGGATGCTTTGGTGGGTGAAGCTGCCGCAGACGAATTACGCGAGGAGGTGGACATGATTGATGGCGTGTACGATGCTTTCGATCGCGAACGCTACTTGTCGGGAGAAGTTGCACCGGTCTTTTTTGGGTCTGCAATGAACAATTTCGGTGTGCAAGAGTTGTTGGATACCTTTTGTGAAATTTCACCTGAACCACGAGGTCGTGAGACGGACCTTCGAAGCATCGATCCCCAGGACGCAAAATTCTCGGGGTTTGTCTTTAAAATTCACGCCAACCTCGACCCTAAACACCGCGATCGGATTGCCTTTTTGCGAATTGTATCAGGAAAATTTGAGCGGAATACTTTCTACAAACATGTGCGCCTCGATAAGAAAATGAAATTCCCCAACCCAACATCGTTTATGGCGCAGGACAAAAGCGTCATCGACGAAGCTTATCCAGGTGATGTTATTGGTTTGTACGATTCAGGGAATTTTAAAATTGGTGACACTTTGAATGAAGGGGAAAACTTTATGTTCAAAGGAATTCCAAGTTTCTCTCCAGAAATGTTCATGGAATTGGAGAATTTAGATCCGATGAAATCGAAACAATTGGACAAAGGCATTCGTCAGTTAATGGACGAAGGTGTGGCGCAGTTGTTTATTCAGCAACCTGGAAATCGAAAAATTGTTGGAACTGTCGGTCAATTGCAATTTGAGGTGATTAGTTACCGTTTAGAGCACGAATACGGTGCGAAATGTCGTTTTATTCCACGCAATTTTTTCAAAGCTTGTTGGATTACTTCGGACGACGACGCTAAAATGGAAGCATTCAAAAAGGCGAAAACGCGCTATGTCGCTACAGACAAAGAAGGCAATTTGGTTTTCCTTGCGGAGACACCATTCTTGTTAAGTATGGCAGAGCAAGATTATCCAGAGATCACCTTCCACAAAACCAGTGAATTTATGCTTGAAAAAGCGTGATTCAAATGGCGCTCAAAGCTTTCTCGGCATCTCTATCGGCGAAATAAAGGCGACGAATCAAACCATCGGCCAAACCAACTTTTGGAACGATCATTTCGTCGATTCCTCCCTGTACCATTGCACGCAAGTAGATAGAACCTCCATGAACGATAACATCGGCACGGTCGCGTTTGATGTCCATTAAATCCATCATTTCCTGTGGTGTAAATCCTTTGAGGTATTCTATTTGGTCATTCAATTCCTGAACGGTCATGTTTTCCCAATTTTTGTGACCGCACAATTTATAGAATTTATTGATATTCCCTCCCGTTCCTACGGCGTAATGCGGTTGATATTGCGCTACTTTTTCCTGAATCCACGCATCAAACTCCGCCCAGGACTCCGCGCGTTGAATGCCTTCTTTCAATCGAACAGTACCAATGTTAAACGACTGCCAATCGACC
>JBNKGN010000502.1:0-1673 GCA_050289845.1 Crocinitomicaceae bacterium
GTCTCAAATTAGGTTGATTGGGATCTTTCGCGACTCTAGAGCGGTGCTTTACTGTTTCACCCAAATGCGCATCTCCCTGCACACCTAATCCTTTTAGCAATTGAATGCTATTACATGTAGATTTATGAAACGTATGTGTTCCACTTTTACTGACTGATTTTACGATTCCCTTCTTCATTTTTGTATGTTTTGTGATAGTGAGATCTGTATGTTTTGGGTAGTACTAAATTAGATGTTTTGGAGAGGCTACCAATACCAAATTTGTAACGTTTTGCACGATTATTAGTCCATTTTGCATCGATCGAATGGACGCGTTATTCCTCTAGAATTGATCCGCATGGGAAAATTGATCATACCCTGTATAAAACGTAATTTAGCGGAATGGAATTGCCGTATTTGTTTCTTGCTGTCTTGCCCATTGTTGCATTCATGTATGCAGCTGTGGGACATGGCGGGGCCAGTGGATATTTGGCTTTGATGGCGCTCTTTTCTTTTGCCCCTGAAAACATGAAAACGATTGCGCTCATCCTCAATCTATTCGTGGCGGGAATTTCTTTTGTCCATTTTGCCCGTTCCAAATATTTCAATCCCAAACTTTTCCTCGTATTTGCTGTTTTATCGATTCCTTTATCCTTTCTCGGTGGAACGATTGACGTTGATGCTCATGTCTATAAAACGGTCCTTGGGGTTTTGTTGCTTTTCGCCATTGCGCGAATGTTGAACCTTTTCGGGAAACAGGCGGAAGAAATACGCGAGGTAAACTGGGGCTTGGGTATTTTAATTGGTGGAATAATTGGCTTTTTTTCTGGTTTGATCGGAATCGGTGGTGGCATTATTCTAAGTCCCGTAATCCTGCTTTTGCGTTGGGGATCCGTGAAGGAAGCAGCGGCTGTTTCGGCCTTATTTATTTGGGTGAATTCGGCAGCTGGAATAGGGGGACAATTGTATACAGGCACGGAAATACCAATAAAAATTTGGTTGTTGATTGTCTTGGCTTTACTTGGTGGCTTTCTAGGAGGGTATGTGGGGAGTAAGCATTGGGACAATCGAGCCTTAAAAAACGTGTTGGCGGTTGTCTTGATTTTGGCCAGTTTGAAATTGATGTTTTTTTAATTCCGATCAAATTCACAATTGCACTATCAGTGGAAGAGTACCAGTGCAATCACCGTCGAAGTAACCAAAAGACTCAATAGCATACTCACGAACATCCGAAGATCTTTCTGCTTGATTCCCACAAAAAGCAAAGTGATTTGAATCAGGAAAAACAGCAACCACATCGGCAAGGAAATGCCCTCGTAGCGATCGGGATTGTCCGAAAAAACCAGCTGTCGAATTTGATCGGCCATCGCAATTGGACTGATCAACGAAATCAGCATCGCCGCATGATCGAACCCTTTGATGTGCGTGAAGTTATACGTGCGCGCATTCAACCAAAGCAATGGTAAGTACAGAGGAGAAATCTTTTTGGAAGCTTGAATGTAATCGACGTGCAATTGCATCGGAACCAACGAAGAACGCGATTGTGATAGCCAATCCACAGCTATTTTACGTTCTGAACCGTAAAGGAGTCCAGCTTGATTCCGACCATTAAAGTCCCATTTTCGCGCCTGAAAAAGATACTTGGAATGCAACCGAACATAGTCGCGATCGGTGTACATTATTGCTTCAATTTG
>JBNKGN010000503.1:0-1669 GCA_050289845.1 Crocinitomicaceae bacterium
TTTCCGTTGCTCGCCACTGCCTTTTTCTCGACATCCAAAACAGTCAACCGAATTTCGTAATGTCCTTTTTCATAAAAACGTCCTTTGCAGGGAAGCAGACTCAATTCTTCCTGCTCGTGCTTCTCAAAACTGTACACCACTTCTTCAGATGATTGCTTCGTGACTTCGACCAAATAATTTTTCGCAATTCCTGTGTGACGAACAATGCTGTCGATGGTTTCAATAAATCCTTCGGTCGTAAATTGAATTTCTGAATTGAACGCAATCTGAAAGGTATTGTCGGTCTTAATTATCGGAAGGACGAGCGATGTACTGTCTCCAAATTGTTGCAACAGGTGGTGCCCGATCAAGCGCATAACTACTTTATCATGAGAATCCTGATCCTCAACTACAGCACTGTTAGCATCGGTAAAGGAAAAAAGAGCCAAAAAGAAAAGTACGAAAGGAAGCTGTTTAACGATCATGGCGCAAATTTATCGGATTCTTTCACGGAACCCACACGTTTGCACTCATTTTACATTAATTTACACGAATTAACTCCGTTTCGGTCTGGAGACGACTACTTTGCGTCAAAAAAACGATGGAACAAATAACTAAAAATCGACTCCTGACAACGACAATCATCTTTTTGTCGCTGCTACTTCTCAGTATTCCCAAGACTTTCGCGCAGGAGAACACGGAACATTATTTGTTAGATGCAGACAGTACCTGGGGGCATGAAATCTTTCATTTTCCCATTGGATTTGCACAAGAGTTGCCCTATACCGGGGTTGAAGACGCTTGCTTTCCGCGTAATTGGAACCAGCCCGACAGTGCCGCATTTTGGTCTTACGTCTTTGCGTGGAACATTGCATTAGACAGTGCATTAACGGCCTCCGAATTGGAAATGAATTTGCAGACATATTTCGACGGGTTAATGTCTCAGCGAAAAGGAAATAGTACCTTCGAAACGGTTGCACTTTTACTGGAATTTTCACAAGAAGAAGGAGCGCAATTGTTCCTTGGCAAAGTGGCAATTTTCGAAGGATTTTACACGAAACAACCGATGATTTTGTACGCAGCAGTAGAACAAAGTAATTGCGACATTGATGGCAAACGTCTGCTTCTATTTCGATTTTCGCCCAAGCCCACCGATCATCCTATTTGGGAACGATTGAACTCCATTGAACCTTTGAAATCCTGCCCGTAAAACACCGCGATTCACGCAAATTTATGGGAGCCATCACAATTGGGCATTCGTTTGGAAAGACCGCAAACACAATCGTGCATTCCGTAACCACGGAGAATGCGATCGGTCATTTTTTCGATTCGTGTCACACGCGTTTTCGATTGCTTCGGAGATGTAAAATGAATCAAATACGCCCGTTGTCGCCCTGGAGTTAACGCATTAAAGGCTTTTTCCAACTCTGGGTTTTCGGAAAATTGCTGTACAAGTTCTTCTGGAAGTTCCAACTTTTTCGCTGATGACTTCGGCAATTGAATCCCTGCCTTTTCCACTTCGATTGCCTCAAAAATGTAGCTTTTCAGCAGTGCTTCCAAAGCTATAATTTCAGCCGTATCTTTGAAACGCATTACCCTGCCCTCTTGCGTGTGTTCGCCAGGCTTTTGCAATCGACCTTCCTCATCTTTTAGCAAGGCACCTTTAAAAAACAGCAAGGCACTGGCATCT
>JBNKGN010000504.1:0-1634 GCA_050289845.1 Crocinitomicaceae bacterium
TGCAATCACAATATCGACCGAAGCGTCCGTCAAATTAAAATAGACTGGCAAACTAATTTCATTGGCATAATTCGCATACGTATTGGGAAAGTCCGCAATATCGTATCCGCGTTTTTTGTATGCCGTAAGCATTGGAATGGGTTGAAAATGTACATTTACGGAAACTTCCGCTTCACTGATTCGCTGGATGATTTCATCCCGTTGATCTTCGGTTGCATTCGCAATGCGCAGTTGGTACAAGTGATAACTGGAAACCTTTTCTGCTGTTTTATACAAGGGAGTTATTGCCCATACTTCGTTCGAAAAAGCGGCGTCGTACATTTCGAAGATCTGTTTGCGACGCTCTAAATTCTCTTGATAACGGGAGAGTTCCACCAAACCAATGGCCGCCTGGATATCCGTCATATTGCATTTGAAACCCGGTTCTTCAACGTCGTAACGCCAATTGCCTATTTGTGTTTTTGCCAAAGCATCCTTGTTCTGTCCGTGAAGAATTCGAACGCACATCTCTTTGTACAATTCCTCATGATCAAACGAATCAGGAAGATTGAAGCACAATGCCCCTCCTTCTGCTGTCGTTAAATTCTTTACAGCATGAAATGAAAACGACGTGATATCTGCCAATTGTGCTGCAGGGTGACCATTCATCGTTGCGCCGAAACTATGTGCTGCGTCTGAAATCACCAAAATTCGATTTAATTTTTCCTGCAACGCATTCCCTGGTTGAAATTTAGACTGAATTGCTCCCGATTTCACCAATTGCATGAGTTCTGGATAATCTGCTGGAAAACCACCGATATCCACAAGGATAATTGCTTTCGTTCTTGATGTGATGGCCGCCTCAATTTTCGTGATATCCGCATTAAAATCGGCTGTATTTACATCCACCAAAACAGGGGTAGCTCCTGAATGAACGATGACATTTACACTTGCACAATAGGTATAAGCAGGAACAATGACCTCATCGCCTGGACCGATCCCCCACCAATGCAACAACATTTGCATCCCTGTCGTCCACGAGTTCACCGCGACTGTGGTTTTCACTCCACAATACGTCGTAATCTCCTTTTCAAACTGTTTCGTTCTTGGACCAGTTGTGATCCATCCAGACTGCAATACTTCAGTTACGGCTGCAATGGTTTTATCGTCAATTCTTGGTGGTGAAAATGGGATCATGTATTCGTATTTACGATTTCTTAAAAGTTAAAAGTGCGTCCAAAATTTTCTCGCCTGCAGCACCATTCCCGTATAACTGGCTGGAAAAATCGGATTTCTGGGATTGCATTTTCGTTACAGCGGCTAAAATAGTTTCTTTGCTCGCTCCTGCAATAGCATTGTAGCCGTTCTCGACCAATTCTACCCATTCGGTTTCATTACGCATAGTGACGCAGTTCTTCTGAAAAAAATATGCTTCTTTTTGAAGTCCTCCACTATCCGTCATTACCAATGAACAATTTTTCAATAATTCTATCATGTCAAAGTAACCAACAGGCGGAATAACATCTACCTGCAATTGAAGCTGATTCTCCTCAATGATCTTCGCTGTTCGAGGGTGTAATGGCAAAACGACACGCTGTTTTCTGTGCAATGTATTTAACGTGTCAACGATAGATTTTAATCTTTCTGGATCGTCT
>JBNKGN010000505.1:0-1633 GCA_050289845.1 Crocinitomicaceae bacterium
TTTCCAGTCATGTAGATTTTACCAGTTTTGTCGTCTTTGGCTATCCCGTTCAAAACATCTCCGTTTCCTTGCCCTTTGGAAGTAAGTAAATCACAGTTGATTTGTTCCAACACTCTTCCTGTTTCTGGGTCGATTGCAATCACTAAGTTGCTTTGGTAGATGTTCGCGTAGATTTTTCCGTCGATGTATTCCAATTCGTTGATCAAACCAAAAGGACCGCGATCGTTGTACACGTGTATTCTACGAATTTCCTGAAACGTTTCTGGATCTCTGAAAACAAGAACTTCTGAACCATTCGACATGATGAGTGAACTTCCGTCGTTACATAGCCCCCAACCTTCGCCGACGTAACTAAAATCGTCTTTCAGTAAAAATCCATCCGAGAAATCATACGTAAAACATTTGCCCCCTTTCCAGGTAAGTTGGTAGAGTTGGTCGTTAAGAATCGTAATTCCCTCGCCAAAATACGTGCCGTCTAATTGAATTTTTTGCAGCATTTCTCCATCGCTCAAATTCACTTTTCGTACTTGTGACTTTCCATAGAGTCCTGTTCCTTCAAACAAAACACCGTTATGAAATTCCAGTCCCTGCGTAAAACTTTGCGTGTCGTGGTTGTAGGACTTCTCGATGTTCGCCTGCAGTTGTTTCGGTGTAATGTCCGACAAGATGCGAATCGATCGTTGATCGTGGTACGTTTTTCCATCTTTCATGGTGATCGCTAAATCCAACGAGAACGTCCCTACTTTGTTTGGAATAAAGGTAAACGACGTTTCCTTCGTTGGGTTTTGCCATGACTCCATGACATCGCCATCCAAAATTATCTCCATTTTGGCAATTCCCTCTTCTTTGATAGCAATCCGTAGTGTCGATTCCACTCCGAAGATCGTTCCTGGGTTTTCTTTATGTTGGATTTGCGCAGGCAACTTTTGTGTCAAAACATTTCCGCCTCCCACAACTTCAGGATTCGTTCCTGGATCGTTGTTCATCAATGGTCCGATAAGCAGAGCTCCTCCAACGAGGACAATCAGCGCAATAACAATGTATTTTTTCATGCTTTTTTCAAAATCGTTTCAATTCTTCGCGCGTTAATCGATGAGTGCGATTCATCGTAAATAATTTCGGATCCTTTTAAAACGATCACTTGTGGCGATTGGTGCTGCACTCCAGTAACACTTGCAATTTCATTCGAAATTTCCCGGTATTTTAATAAATCTACAAAGTAGAGCGTACAAAGTTCATTTTGCGTTGACCATTCGCGTTCGAAAGAATTCAACGCCATTGCTGAAACCCCACAGCGCGTGCTGTGTTTGAACAACAATACTGGTTTTTCAAAAGTTGACTTGACAATTTGATCCAGTTGATCAAGAGAAACAACAGGTACCCATGGCAGTTGTGCTTTGGGTTTAGAAGAAGAAAAGAGTCCCATTAATATCCAGATGTAAATTGTTTTAAGAAACGCACATCGTTTTCAGAATACAAACGTAAATCATTGACGCGATATTTCAATTGAGCAATGCGTTCCACTCCCATTCCGAAGGCGAAACCTGAATAAACAGTACTATCAATATTGCTTGCTTCCAATACATTCGGGTCGACCATTCCACAACCGAGAATTTCGAGCCAACCTGTGTAT
>JBNKGN010000506.1:0-1619 GCA_050289845.1 Crocinitomicaceae bacterium
ATACTTCTTCTAGTGAAATACCTCCGTGTTGGAACGTATTTCCGTAATAATTCACGAAATGATTGTAATTATTCGGGTACACAAAAAAGTCGGTATCTCTGGCGAATACAAATTCGGATGACAGACCTGATTTCGGCAAAAATGCCTCCAAAGGATTACTCACTTGAAACACGTCTTTGTCTTTGTACGACAGATTGCGTCCTACTTTGTATCGCAGATTGGTGTTAGTGCTTCGTTCCCCCATAATTTTTACTGGAGAATCAACGCGAACGGTTCCGTGATCGGTTGTGATAATCACCTTACGTCCCGATTCCGCAATTTTCTTCACAATATCGTGTAAAGGGGAATGATCGAACCATGAAAGCGTTAGAGAACGGTACGCGGACTCATCGTCAGCCAATTCGCGTATTACTTCCATTTCGGTGCGCGCATGGGAAAGCATGTCCACAAAGTTGTAGACAATCACGTTTAATTTATTGTCCAACAATTTGTTGAAATTATCCGCCAATCGTTTCCCTGAGTCGAGATTGGTGATTTTGTTGTACGACCATTTGATATCGCGCCCCAATCTTTTTAAGTGTGCTTCCAATAGATCGTGTTCGTGGTTGTTTTTTCCGCCTTCATCTTCTTCAGAACGCCACCATTGCGGGTATTTCTTCTGAATTTCTGACGGCATCAATCCTGCGAAAAATGCGTTGCGTGCATATTGGGTCGCAGTTGGAAGAATCGAATAAATAATTTCCTCCGTTTGCAACGAAAAATAGCGCGAAAAAATGGGACTTAACACTTTCCATTGGTCATAACGAAGGTTGTCGATCACCAAAACGAAAGGGTTTTCATCGTCTAATACGGGATTGATGCGTTTTTTGAAAAGCGTGTGAATCATTTGAGGTGCTTCTTCCACGCCATTTAACCAGTCGAGGTAATTGTCTTCAATAAAGCGTGAAAATTGCGTATTAGCCTCCTTCTTCTGCATATTGAGGATTTCCTGCATTCCACTATCCTCGATGCTTTCCAACTTTAATTCCCAATACACCAATTGATCGTATACATCCAACCACTCGTCTTTATCCAAGCGGCTATTCAATAACATTCCCAATTCTCGGAATTCACGTTGGTAATTGGAGTTGGTGGTTTGAGATACGAGTTTGTTCTTATCGAGATTCTTTTTAATCGCCAATAAAATCTGGTTGGGATTCACCGGTTTGATTAAGTAATCCGCAATATTACTTCCAATCGCTTCCTCCATAATGTGCTCCTCCTCACTTTTGGTGATCATCACTACGGGAACGTAGGGTTTCGCCTTCTTAATCCGTGCGAGTGCTTCCAGTCCCGAAATTCCGGGCATATTCTCGTCGAGGAAAATAATATCGAAATCAGACGCTGCATTTTTATCCACGGCGCTCGAACCATTGTTTACTGGAACCACTTCATAACCTTTCGATTCAAGAAATAGAATATGGGGTTTCAATAACTCAATTTCGTCGTCTGCCCAAAGGATTTTAACCTGCATATGCCTGATATTTTATTAGTTTTACAATTGGATTTAAAAGTATGCAATTGCAATCAAAAGTCGATACGAATAACAAAAAGAAAATCTTTAACGACCCAGTATACGG
>JBNKGN010000507.1:0-1613 GCA_050289845.1 Crocinitomicaceae bacterium
ACCCGTGAGGATTTCAACGCCGCTTCGGAAGCGATTAAAAATGCTTCGGACGCTTTGTCTGGGGGCGATCTCGAATCGACTAGCGCTATAGCTCCAGGAAAATTAAAACCCAAAATGGTTGTGGTTGAATACCCACACCAAACGGAAAACGGAATTAGCTACGTTGATGTCGAAGTGCCATTAATTACCTTGTCGCCGATTACAATGTCGCACATTGAAAAGGCTACCGTAAAAGCCAATTTCGAAATGGAAATCGTCGATGAAGAATTGGTGCTGAATTTTACCAATCGCGATCGGGCACCTTTCGGGAAACGCAACAAAACGACGCGTGGACAGTTAGAAATTACGATTTCTCCGACGGAATCGCCAGAAGGGTTGCTTCAATTGATTGAGGGGTATGAGAAGGTACTTATGTCACAAATACCGCAGTAAAAGTGACGTCACAACAGAAATATTCGCCCGGTGTTCGACGCTATTCTCCAATGGAAAATCAATCCAATGGTGAACGACCGAAACCCTATATTGCGTATAATTCAAACACACCTAAGTATTCGGTAACGAACTTTACAGTTCCTCCGCCAATTGTTAAGCGGTTCAATCATAAAACGGTGGATTCAGAAAGGATTTTGGCAGCCAATACGCGAAAGACGGTCGAATGTAAACCTTCCATTTTGCAGCGTCTCTATAGTTCATTATTGAATACGCAAAAAACGGTGAAACAAGCCATTCGCGATTTCTTCCGACGAAAGAAATAATATGAAACGAATCGAGGTAAAATTTACACCAGAAACTCAGGAACAAATGGAGAAAAGAAGATACCGCAGAAATACGCATCGATTGTTTTTTATCCTGGTCATTCTGCAATTCTGTCTGTTGTTGTTTTTCATTTTGCGTCATTATGAAATGATGCCAGAATTCAATAGTTCACCCTCCAGTAAAAAAGAAGTTCCAGCTCCAAATAAAAAAGTCCCCAACAAACCCTCTTCCGGAAGTGTGATCTTGGCGGATCGCAGTAAAGCATTTCATACAGGACAATCCATTCCGAGTAATGAACGAAGTTTTACGCACCCCATAGATACCATGAAAGCTTCATTTCATAGCTTATTCCCCGAATACAATGTCGGAATGTTTGGAATCGACGTCTCTCACTGGCAAGGAACACTGAATTGGGATAAGCGCCCAGTAGGTCCCAACAATACAGAAATCGAATTTGTAATTGTCAAAGCAACGCAGGGAGCCAATTATTTGGATGCCGAATTTGAAAACAATTGGAAAGGCGCGAACAAACTAGGAATGAAGGTGGGAGCGTATCATTTCTACATTTACAGTGATGACCCCATAGAACAGGCGGATAATTTCGTGAAAAACGTCCAGTGGAAATCCGGGATGATTCGCCCGATAATTGATCTTGAATTGGATTGTGCTAGCTGCACGACACCAGGGATATCGAAAGAAGCTTTGGTCGCAAATGTGAAAAGGTTTCTCGCCGAAGTGAAAGCAAAAACGGGACAGGATCCCATTATTTACAGTTACACTTCGTTCTACACAGAATATTTAAAAGCGGCCTTTTCCGAATACGACGTTTGGCTGGCTGATTACACAACCATTGCTCC
>JBNKGN010000508.1:0-1593 GCA_050289845.1 Crocinitomicaceae bacterium
TTTTTTTAGGGGCGGGGGTCTAAGAGAAGTCATAAGAACACATAAAAGTACTAAACAAAGTATGTTTATTCAGAAAGGAAACTACTCTGCCAGCGCACGAGTAAACCTATCTAAAGAAAAGAAATGTATCCATGCAAGCAAAAAAGAGCAGGTTGCCAAGGTTTCATAGGGCCTATCCCTCCACCTTTCTTCATAAGTCTATTAGAATGAACTGACGCAAAGGTAAATCGAATTAAATTGGATTCAAAGGAGAGTACGAGAAAATTCCAGCGCCCGACTCTATTGAAACGAAGAACGATTACACGCAATTTTGTACATTAGCAGTATGCGTTTACTACTTCTATGCTTACTAGCTGCAACACTCTTCCCGATCATTGGTCATGGACAAACTTTGACATCTTCCAATCTACCCATTCTTGTCATCACAACACCCCAGGGACAAACAATTGAAGACGATCCACGCATTGTCTGCCATTTAGGAGCCATCAATAACGGTCAGGGGAATATGAATAACATCAACGACCCTTACAATAATTACGATGGCAACATCGCCATTGAAATTCGGGGATCTACGTCACAACAATATCCCAAAAAAGGCTATGGATTTGAAACACAGGACGCCAATGGACTCAACCTCCAAATCGGATTGCTTGGCTTGCCACCAGAAAACGACTGGATTCTTTACGGTCCGTATCCCGACAAAACCCTCCTTCGCAATGTGATGACCTTTGATTTTGCGAGAGAAATGGGACATTATGCCCCCAGAACCAAGTATTGCGAATTGGTCATTGATGGTGATTACAGAGGCGTATACGTATTAATGGAACGCATTAAAATCGATGATTTCAGAGTGCCCTTACAAGACGTGCATTCACCGAATATTTGGCAAGACACACTTACGGGAGGCTATATTGTTAAGGTCGACAAACAAACGGGTGAAGTAGGCTATACCTGGACATCATTGTACGATAACGAAGTCGTTTTTCAATTTCACGACCCAGAATTTGACGAACTGAACACAATGCAAGCTTCCTACATGGAAGATTTTATCGGCGACTTTGAAATGGCCGTAAACGGTCCCAACTTTGATGCGCTTTCAGGGGGATGGCGCGATTATATCGATTACAGATCCTTTCACGACTTTTTTATTTTACAAGAATTGGGACGCACTGTGGACGGATATCGATCGAGTTCATTTATGTTCAAGGACCGCAATACGTTGACCTGGAACGCAAAATTAAATGCAGGCCCCATGTGGGACTTCAATCTTTCGTATGGAAATGCGGATTATTGTCTTGCCGAAACAACGACGGGTTGGCAATACAATTTTGACGAGGTGTGCGATTTCACCTCAGCCATCCCTTTTTGGTGGGAAAAATTATTGGAATCACCAGGTTACGCAAATGTGCTTCGTTGTCGTTGGGATGAGTTGCGTCAAGGTGTTTTGAAAACAGAGAACGTCAATGCATACATCGATTCTGTAGCTGCTTTACTCACGGACGCACGCATTCGGAATTTTCAACGCTGGCCAATTATTGGGGTTTATGTGAACTGGAACGGATATGTCGGGCAAACCTATCAGCAAGATGTGGA
>JBNKGN010000509.1:0-1588 GCA_050289845.1 Crocinitomicaceae bacterium
GATATTCGAAAGACGCTAAAATCGGCAGTGAATTTTCTCTTTTGTTGATGATGTCCCAATTATACGTTCCAAAACCATTGATTTTAATGCTTCGGATCACCGCTCCAGCCGCTATTTTTCGTTGATAAGCGGTAATTTCATCTGCACTTTGATCCAAAGTACGTTTGTTGACTTTACTATCAGCAATTGCTTCTGTCTCCAAATAAGGCTGCACGGGAATCTCTAACGTTTTCGCATCGTCTTTCGCTTCAACAACGTAGCTTCCATCGGAGTCTCCTCGTGTAAGACGTACTTTTGTACTGGGCGATTCCAACCATCTTCGCGGCATAGCATCAAGTACCATGTCCGTTTTCCATCCCACAATTGACTCCTTGCTTAATTCAGGAAAATCCTTAAGACTTAATTGCATATCCAAAATTGTTTTGGGACCTTTTTTCTTTTCTGGTTCCGAAGCTTTCTCATCGGACGTGATGCCATTCTTTGTCGTTTTGTACGACCAATCTCCCGTCTTCTCGTCGAGTTTGTAGAAGTTATAACAAGGCGTATCTTGAATAGACGCCAAATTGACCTCGGCTTCTTTTCCTGGTGCTAATTGCACTTCTTCTCCTTTATGTGTCGCACTGATGGTGAACATTCCACCGGACTCTAAATCATACGCAACACCTGAAGAATCGTATTTCATTGGAATTCCCGATGCGATAATGTCTCCAAGTGTGTGATATTCCTGCCATGCTACATCTACCTTTCCCGAAACAGGCTTTCCTTTGGCATCCACAAAAGAGTTTGGTTGAAATAAAATGGTACTTCCAGTCGGAGTGAAAATGGTATCCGCCTGCGAGCTACTCACCTGATACGTGGTTGCCTCGGTATCGAAACTCAATGGTTGGACCACCGATGTTGCGGCTGCTACTTCTTGATTGCTTTTGACTTCTTTTTGAGCCTGTTCGTTGGTAGTGCACCCAAAAACAATAATTCCCAGTAGAATAGATAGATGTTTCATTTTCATAACTGACTTATTTAGCTTGTGTTATTTATAATAGCACGAAAACAAAAAGGTAACAGTTTTTTTGAAGATTGATGTTGCAAGAGTCCCGAAAACTCAATAAAAAACTCCTAGTTCCAAATGATTTTTGATAAAGCACACTTTTTCAATTCCGTGCCCTATGCTCCAGTAGGGTTATTCTATTTCTTCAAGGAGTCCGTCTAGCGTGATGTGCAATTTCAATCCGCGAATGTCATCTCCCGAAGCGACGATCACGCCATCTGCATCCACCAAAAATGCTTTTGGAATTGAGGTTACCCCATACAGTCCGGACACTTTTCCATCCTTATCCCAACCGTGGTATTTCCATTTAAGTCTATCCGCTTTTATCGCTTCTTTCCATTTCGTTTCATCACGATCTAGAGACACGCTAATAATCTCGAATCCATTGCCGTTTTTGAACTTTTTCTTGTGGTATTTCTGGTATGCTTCAACCACATTTGGGTTTTCTTTTCGACACGGTCCGCACCAGGATGCCCAAAAATCAATGAGCACCATTTTTCCTTTCAGGTTGGATAGTTTTATCGTTTTTCCTTTCGGCGATTG
>JBNKGN010000510.1:0-1580 GCA_050289845.1 Crocinitomicaceae bacterium
CGCAGGGTGGCTTTGTCCAAATCGAAGAAGACGTTGGCAAGGGGAATGCCTGGACTGTCACCGGATTCTAACGGAATCAATGGTACATCCATGTGAATAGCTTCCATTCCTTCGGGTTCTGTCATGTTGAAATTCTTAGAGAAAAAAGCGAACCCTGGATACGATACGTTCAACGCATACTCACGATTCACTGGCAAGGAAACCATAAATTCTCCCGTCAATTTGTCGGCTTCTGAGTAAATTACTTCTTTCCCTGTTTCGATATCAATCAACTGAAATTTTCCTGGGATTGGATTTTTTGTGTTGATATTGTACACCAAACCTTCGAAATATAAGGTGCGCGTTGGACGCATACTTTCGGGCATTTCAAAATAATAAATATCCAAATCCCCGAAGCCTCCCTCACGATCCGATGCAAAAAAGGCAATTTCACCATCTGGTCCCACCATCAACGAATTTTCGTCATATTTTGTATTGATTGGATACCCAAGATTTTGAGGAGTCGACCATTCGCCCTTATCATTCATGCGCGTTACATAAATATCAGAACCGCCCATTCCAACGTGTCCACGAGAGGCGAAATACAAGGTGCGACCATCAGGGTGAATCATTACAGATTCTTCTCGGTCGGGTGTATTGATATGATCGGGGAGACGTTCGGCAGAACTCCATTCACCATTCGGTTGTAAATGCGAAACATAAATATCGGAGTTATTGGTTGCGTTTCTTCCGCGAATTCCGCGTATAAAATAAAGCGTTTTTCCATCTGCAGAAAGTGAAGGTTGTGTTTCCCAGTGCAAGGAGTTCAATGTTCCTGGTAAGTTTTCTGGATCAGTCCAGCGACTTCCCAATTTCTTGGTAATAAACAAATCACAACTTCCGCGTCCTTCTCGATTTTCACCGTAATTTCCTGTGGGATCTGCACATCCAACGAAAATTAATGTGCGTCCATCAGGCGCGATTGTTGGGGCGCCTTCGTTGTTAACGGTATTTACATTTTGAGGCATAGGAGTGGCTTCTTGCCAAACTTTATTCTCTAGATGCGACACGAAAAAATCCTCTTGCTCTTTGTATGGCCCACGAACGCGACCGTCTGGAATTCGGCGTGTGAATAAAATCGTTTCACCGTCAATTGTAATTGTTGGGAAATACTCAGGATTTTCGGTGTTGATACCAGGTCCAATATTGATTGGTTCAAAGGGAAGTGGATGTGCCATTGCTTCTTTGGCGAATGCGGCATTGGCGCGAATTTGCATAGCACGCATTTGAAGATCAGGATTGGCAGCACGGTTGTTGATGTAAATATCCATGTTGCGAATCGCATTGTCGAAATCACCTGTTGCCTGTTGCAAGTTTCCTAAGAAAAAGTACGTGCTTCCTGAACGCGAATGATTAGGGTTGATCGCAATTGCTTGTTGGTAGTGGGAAATCGCTTCGTCATACTGTAATAAGTTCTCGTAGAATTCGCCCACAAGTAAATGCGCCTCCACGAAATTAGGATCTTTTTCCAAAGCTTTATTGAGCAAGCAAATTCCCGCCTCGAAGTTGGGTTGAAGTGCACCTTCTTCGCGCTCCGTGTC
>JBNKGN010000511.1:0-1579 GCA_050289845.1 Crocinitomicaceae bacterium
ATTGTACTGCGCCACGAACAAAGGGGCCTATCTCGTCACGAAAACATCATTTCAACGTGATCCAACAACGAAGGGACTCAATTTGTCGTCGATCCATCAACGCGATGGAGAATTCTGGTATGCGACCAATGAAGGGCTGTACCGATCGAAACCCACCTTGCGTTCGTGTGGTGACGATTCGCACTTTATGCGCAACGCTATCACTTCCATTTCAGAAGATAAAACGGGAAAACTCTGGTTGGGAACCTATGGCGATGGTATGTATTGTTTTGACGGAAAATCCTATTTCCGCATTGATTTTCAACACGAATTGTATCGAAAAACCGTGCTAAACGTCTACGTTGACAATGCCGACAACCTATGGATCTCTACCCTTCGCAGCGGTGTTATTCACTACGACAAGGCAACAAAAACATTTACAACATTGAGCGAATCAGAAGGGTTGAGCAACAATCATGTGCGTTGTATACTTCAGGACAATACCCAACAATTTTGGTTTGGAACTTCTGGTGGCGGTGTCTGTCAATTTCTGGGCAAACAATTCGCAACTTATGACACACGTTCTGGTCTCGCGGGAAACTTTATTTATTCCGTATTTCGCGATTCGAAAGGTCGTTTATGGGTCGGGAATTCTCAAAAAGGCGTGAGTGTACAACAAGGCGGAAAATTTGAAAATTTTAGTGGAGCGAACGGTTTTGCCGATGTAAAAGTAAAATCCATCGCGGAAGATGCCTCTGGAACGATATGGTTGGGAACAGACGGTTCGGGTGTGTACACCTTTAAAGACGACACTTTTACAGCAATTGAAAGTTTGCGCGGCGCATACGTCAAACAAATGATCAGTGATAAAAAAGGAACTATTTGGCTAGCGACGGCAGGATCGGGTTTGATCAGAATCACCCAGAAAAACGCGAATTACATTGTCGAAAAATGGGGACATCGAGAAGGGCTTTTATCGAACCGAATCACCAGTTTACATCTTGACAACAAAGGTCGAATTTGGTATGGATCGGAAAGCAATGGTGTCGGGTGTTTTGATCCGGTGAAAGAAAAAAATGTCTCCCGCTATTCACACGAAGACGACAATATGGTGGCGTCCAATATGATTCGATCCCTGGCCGAAGATCGATTTGGTCGCTTGTGGATTGGAACAGCTGGCGGTGGATTGAGCGTCCTGCAGATATACAAAACGCAATGGGTTCCGTGGCATGTTCGACAAGCGGATGGACTGCGTTCCGACAATATTTATTTGTTGATTTCCGATGCCGAAGGGAACATTATTTCAGGAACCGAAAAAGGCATCGATCATCTTTTCTTTCGAGAAAATGGAGGGATTAAGCAAGTCAAAAGTTACGGAAATCAAGATGGGTTTAGTGGTGTTGAAACGTGTCAAAATTCCAGTTGGCTCGATAAAAACGGCAGTATATGGTTAGGCACCATCAATGGTCTTTGTCAATTCAACCCGGCTGAAATGGCCAGCAATCCGACGCCTCCACTCTTGCAATTTAAGGACATCAAACTCTTTTACGAATCTCTTTTAAAGCAATCTCCTGAGACCTTGAAAAGCGGTACTACATCC
>JBNKGN010000512.1:0-1562 GCA_050289845.1 Crocinitomicaceae bacterium
GTTGTAAAGACAGTGTCAAAAACTATTGTGTCTGCTGAAAAATCAAGGTGCTCAGAAGAATAGAATGTCGCTTTCTTACAGCTCGTTAATTGTGATGCCGCTGCTGCAATTACAGTAAAAAGAAGAAAAAATGTTAGTTTCCGCATAGTTTTCATTCGTTGATCAAAGTAACGCAAAAAGAATTACTTTTATTTTATCAAATGGAATACTTTACAATTAAAAAACTTTATATATCTTTGCAACCCGTTTTTAAGGGAAAAGAAATAATTGCGTTATGAGAAAAGATATACATCCAGAAGATTATAGACTAGTAGTATTCAAAGATATGTCAAATGACTATTCTTTTATTTGCCCATCATGTGCTTCTTCAAGCGAAACTGTTCAGTGGGAAGATGGAAATGAATATCCATTAGTGAAATTGGATATCTCACACAAATCGCATCCTTTCTTTACTGGAATCGTTCAATTCGTTGATACTGCAGGTCGTATCGATAAATTCAACACGCGTTACGGACGCCGTAAAAAATAAGATAACGTACTTAAGATACAGAGGCCATTCCTATTCGGGATGGTCTTTTTTTGTTTAAATAGGTGAAATCGATTGATTTTGACATTTGTGGTGCCGAATTTGATAGGATTCACTCGTTTAGTACATCGTAACAACTATCTTTATACAAGAATGCACAGACCTAATTTTATATTGTTCCTACTTGTTTTCTTGCTGACCTTTTCGGCTGCTGCAGGGGGAGTGGATAAAGGCTATGAAGCATTGGCGCAATACGATTATTTTAAGGCGAAAAAATATTTTACAAAGGCACTCAAATACAACGAATCCGCTGGAGCACAAGGGTTGGCGATCATCTATTATCGCGATGACAATCCCTTCCACAGCTTCGATTCTGCCTACGTCTACATCCTTCGTTCTATTGAAACCTTTGATATGGTCAAGGAGCGAAAGAAGGAGAAATACAAAACCTACGGATTCACGAAAGATAGTTTGTATGCACTTCGACAGTCGATTAGCACCGCCTATTATGAAGAAGCAATGGATGCACCTTCTGTTGCTGGGTTGACAACATTTATCAATGCGCATCCCTGGGCGATGGAGCGTCCAGAAGCAATTGATACAAGGGATTCTTTGGCGTTTTTTATGGCGGTTAAGGAAAATACATCAAGCAGTTACAAGGCGTTCATTGAAACGTATCCAGATAGCAAATACCGCGTGCTTGCGAATGACAACTTCTTCGATGTACAATACCTGGAAATGACACAAGACGGTTCTCTGGAGTCGTATGAAGATTTTATCAAAAGCAATCCTTCGAGTCCGCTCCTACCAAAAGCAGAAGAACAAGTATTTGAACTCGTGACCAAGCCAACCGATCCCAACTCTTTCGAAGCGTTTATCGAAAAGTATCCAGAAAATCAATTCGTGGAAACGGCATGGCGAAGCTGGTCGAACGGGCGTTCAAGGCGCGCGGGGTCGATCTTGAAGGCAATGGGCTCGAGACCATGACCGGTCGGATGATGGACATCTACAAGGACCATCTGACCGAGGAGACGGG
>JBNKGN010000513.1:0-1552 GCA_050289845.1 Crocinitomicaceae bacterium
GGTAGCAGAAGGTAAGAAGATCGAATTATTGGACCAGGATTTAAAGAATCTGGTTGCGAAATGGAAGAAAATGCATACCAATCTTTTGGATGCAAAACCACCTTCCCGAGTTTTGGGAGAGATCGATAAGGCCTCTTCTATTTTAAGAGATTTGTTGAACGCAAACTTCACGAACATTCACGTCAATGACGAAGAATTGTCCGAGAGTTTACGTGATTACGTTGCAGGAATTGCTCCTGGTCGCGAAAAAATTATCCGTCACTACGATGGAAAATTGCAGATTTTTGAGCGTTTTGGAATCAACAAGCAAATCAAATCCTTGTTTGGTAAAAAAGTTCCGTTGCCTAGTGGTGGTTACTTGATTATCGAGCATACAGAAGCAATGCACGTAATCGACGTCAACAGTGGTAACCGCAAAGGTGCCGACGGACAAGAAAGCAATGCTCTGGCAACAAACATTGAAGCAGCGCAAGAAATTGCACGTGTCTTACAATTGCGTGATATGGGAGGAATCGTATGTATCGATTTTATCGATATGCACGAGCGAGCGAACAACAAAGCACTCCACGATACCCTCAAGAAATTGATGGCAAACGATCGCGCGAAACACAATATTCTAGCTCCGTCGAAATTCGGCGTCGTGGAAATTACCCGTCAACGTGTGCGTCCAGAAACGGATATTAACACTTCGGAAAAATGCCCGACCTGTAACGGAACAGGAGAAGTACAAGCATCGATCTTATTCGCAGAAGAAATTGAGATGAACCTCGATTATCTTATGACGAAAAGCAAAGAGAAAGGTGTTTCATTGCAAGTCCATCCGTATTTGGAATCGTATTTCAAAAAAGGATTGATGTCGCGCCAGATGAAATGGTTCTTCAAATACAAAAAATGGGTTCCGATCCATCCGAATTCGTCGAATCACTTGTTACAATATTCATTTGTAAACGATAAGAAGGAAGAGATTGCGCTCTGATGAACTCAGAGCGCAAATACTCCCTTTTGGAAGCCAAGTTTAAACTCGAGGCGCTTTGTGCATATCAGGAACGTTGTTCTCAGGAATTGGATCGTAAGATGCAGTTGTGGGGACTTGATGCAGAAGATCGCGACCGTTTGTTGGCCGATTTAATTTCCAATAATTTTCTCAACGAAGAACGCTTTGCCGAGGCTTTTGTTTCGGGGAAAGTGAATATCAAACGCTGGGGAAAAATAAAAATTCGTCAGCACCTCAAGCAAAAAAATATCTCGGAATACTCGATTAAAAAAGGATTGGCGTCCATTTCTGACACCGTTTATTTCTCCAATCTGGAACATCTTGCTGCTCGAAAATACGCCGCTCTAAAGGAAAAGGATTCCTATGCCAAGAAAATGAAAATCTATCGCTTTTTAGCTTCGAAAGGATACGAAACGGAATACATTCGCGATGTGGTGGATCCGTTGTGCACGTGGGATTGACACTTGGAAATTTTTAAATTGAAAACGTGATGCTCCTCCGTTTGTAGGGGAATTATAGTTTCCCCCCTTTGGAGGGGGGCAGGGGGGAGGATGCTTG
>JBNKGN010000514.1:0-1530 GCA_050289845.1 Crocinitomicaceae bacterium
AGAAACAGTTCCTTCAAAAGTTTCCCCGATTTTATCGATCAAAAAGACCGTCTGGAAATACTTCGTGCTTTCGCGTTCTGCTTCTATCGCTTTGCGTTCCATACGAGAGATCCGCGTACAAATATCATCAAGTTCGCTACCATAACGGAATTTATGATTGGTCAATTCTTCAAAAAGAACGCGGTGAACCACAAGGTCAGCATAGCGTCGAATCGGCGAAGTGAAGTGGGTGTAATAATCAAATGCAAGACCATAGTGCCCTATATTTTTTGTTTCGTAGGAAGCTTTTGCCATCGAACGAATTGCCATCGATTGAATAATGGAATATTCATTTTTTAGCTTAATATCTTGCAGCAGTGCATTTATTTTTTTGGATATAGAACCTTCGTGAGAAAGATCGATTTCATACCCAAACTTTTGAACAAACATGTCAAAAAGAGCAATTTTCTCAGGACTTGGTTTGTCGTGACAACGGTAGATAAATGGAATTTTCTGCGCATTTTTATTTCCCGGCTTTGCAATAAACGTAGCGACACTTCGATTGGCCAAAAGCATAAACTCTTCAATGAGTTTGTGCGCATCTTTTGACGTCTTAATAATCAACTCCTGAGGAACACCCGCGTCATCCAAACGGAAGCGAACCTCTTCGGACTCAATGTTCATCGCACCCGCATTTAAACGCTTTTTCCGCAAAATTTTAGCGATTTTATCTAAAATAAGAATCTCATCGCGATAATCTCCATCTTTTCCTTCGATGATTTCTTGCGCTTGTTCGTAGCTAAAACGACGGTCGGAATGGATCACTGTTTTTCCAAACCATTGGTTGTAAATCTTTCCAGATTCGTCCATTTCTAAAACCGCAGAAAAACTGTATTTGTCTTCATGCGGTCGGAGGGAACAAGCCATATTTGAAAGCTGTTCAGGCAACATCGGAATGACACGATCGACCAAATAGACCGAATTGGAACGTTTCAATGCCTCCACATCCATAGGCGATCCCTGACGCACATAATGACTTACGTCGGCAATATGGATTCCAACTTCAATATTTCCATTCTCCAATCGCTTAAAGGACAAAGCATCGTCGAAATCTTTCGCGTCCTCTGGGTCAATAGTGAAAGTAGTCACGGATCGGAAATCGCGTCGGGTGGCAATTTCTTTTTCATCGAGTTCCATACCTACTTTTTCTGCTTCACTCATCACTTCATCCGGAAAGGTATAATCGATGCCTTGATTGACCAAAATACTGATCATTTCTACATCGTTTCCACCACTATTTCCAAGAGCTTCTACCACCTCACCGTAGGGATTGTCGGCAGATTTTGGCCAGGCAGTGATTCGCACCAGGGCCTTTTCTCCATTTTTGGCACCATTGAGTTTTCCTTTCGGAATAAAAATATCGGTTCCTACCCGGCTATTGTCGGGAATTAAAAAGGCAAAATTTGCTTCCTCTTGAATGGTTCCCACAAATTGTGTGCGCTCACGTTCTTCCACTTCGACAATAAAACCTTCGTGCTTTTTCGAACCTTT
>JBNKGN010000515.1:0-1057 GCA_050289845.1 Crocinitomicaceae bacterium
TCACCTCTTGGGATTTTCCTCGATCTTCTTCATGATTAGCTTGATTAGAGTCTTATTACTAGACTCGACATGTCCATTGACCTGAGCATAGTATGACAAAGAACTAAGGAGTTTGATCTTAAGAGACTCGGCAAATTCACAGGCTTGATGAGACATGAACGCCAAATCTTAATTTGTGGTAATGTTTATGGTATACCGAATCTATGAATGATATGCTCTTAAATGAAGTGGATTACCACTTTATGCATCATGTTCTTCAATTGGATAGCCTCCGTCCACTTTGTGAAGTAATCCATAGCAACTAACACAAACCGATAGCCTTTAGAAGAAGAAGGATAAATTTGGCCAACGAAGTCTAAATCCTAACCGCAAAACAACCATGGTTTGATCATAGGATGCAACATAGCTGTAAGAGCCAATTGCACATCTCCAAACTTTTGACATGACTCACAATCTTTGTAGTACCTAAAACAATCATCGAGCATAGTCGGCCAATAGAACCCGGCATGATGAAGCAACCATTTCATCTTATGTGCTGATTGATGAGTACCACAAATTCCTTCATGAACTTCCCCCATAGCTATCTTAGATTGATCTAACCCAATCACTTTAACAATAAACCATCTATAGTTCGACGATAAAGAGTAACATATTTCAAAGCTTGGCGTCGAACTTTTCTATCAACAATATGACCAGGGTTCTCTAAATAACGTACCAAGGGTGTTCTCCAATCATCAGGTTCGGCCGTCATCGTTTCGCTTGATTCGTACGAAATCCTAGAAATTTTGGACTATCCAGTTTTACTGAACTTGGTTCAGCAGAATAGATTGTCGCACTGCATATCGACTGAAAATCGGACCATCCGGTTTGCCAAACCGGACTGTCCGGTTTTGACAGATAGAACATATGCTTCTCTCAATTTAATTTTTGTGAACCACCTGTCATGTGCATCACGTATTACTTGTTCACACACACACTTTTGTTGCACACCTCGAATGCATACATATAGGGGGAGCTCTCTTGAATTTCCTTGAAAAATGTGCAAAATGGCATCTCT
>JBNKGN010000516.1:0-1034 GCA_050289845.1 Crocinitomicaceae bacterium
TTTCAAGTTCTTAGCGATTGGCTCTGGTGCCTGCCCCATAAAAGATGGGTTATGCTCACAGTGCAAGAAATGTGTTTTTGGAAGAATTCGTTTCAACGCATTTTGTCCTGCACCGTACATTGCATCGTACGCCAAATTCAATCCTGAATTTTCAATCGCCTCCAAATCAAAATTTGCACGGGCGTGATCAACATACATCGTTTCAAGGTCCAGTACTTCAATCAAAGGACTGTCCATCGAAATGGCTTTCAAATCCACAGTATTGTGATCTGGAATAATATCTTCAATTTCTTGTACTTTATCAGGAGAAAGTGGACCTCCGTGATGTGATTTTAATTTGAATCCATTATACGAAGGTGGATTGTGACTTGCCGTGATCACAACGCCAAGCGAGCAATTCAATTTCACTGCTGCCAACGAAACCATTGGTGTTGATACAAATCCTTGAGACATTTTTACCGCAATTCCTTCGCTGATAAATACTTTTACAGCAGTCTCCACGAATAAAGCACCCGCGAAACGACAATCGTGACCAATGACAATTGAAGGGTTTTCAAAATTTTCCTTTACCCACTTTGCAGTTGCGATACTCACACGTGCGACATTTTCTACGGTATAATCATCCGCAATAATTGCGCGCCAACCGTCTGTCCCAAATTTGATTTTTTGTACCAATTTCTTCTGATTTTAATTCGATTCAAATATACAGAGGTTGAAAGAAAAATACGCTCATTTCGATAGAAAATCCCGTCCTGTTATGCAATTAATCGGTAAAGTAGCACGACAGAACGAAACGCAACTTGAGTCAAGACCAAAAAATGAGGCGTGATTTGCATGCTTCCGCTTGCATAACTATACAAAAGGACGATCTATTAAACCGTCCTTTCCAAGAACTCGTTTGCAACGAAGATCATTTTTTCAATACGATCTCAAGCGCATCAATCCACGGCTGAAGTCCATCCGCTATTTCATGTGCTTTGTTGAGGTAAAGTGCATTCATTCGATCGTTGTGACGAAGTAAATACTGAAAGATT
>JBNKGN010000517.1:0-948 GCA_050289845.1 Crocinitomicaceae bacterium
ATAGAGTCCTTGTAAACATAAAGTCGATTTAAAGTAGGAGTTGTACAAGAATAGGAGTCGGTTGAGTCAAGTTTGTATAAAAGCCTAAGGTGAATGCGCCAAAGGCAGCAATCAATCAATCAAACACTTCTCTTTTTTGCATCTACTAGTTTTCCTAGTTTTACTTAGTTGTTTCGCTCGTCTTTGTTGCTTTGAAGAGAAAAGCAATCGGTTTAGCCTTACGAGACAAGGCCTTACTTTGTTCCACGTGAGCCATCAAGTTTTCGTGCGAACATATTTTTGGCAACTTCACTGGGGACGACGTTCACGTGTTGATCGTTGTTCCAAGTTTCGCTAAATAATCGGTGATCTACACCAATTTATTGAAGCCGTGAAAACCCCAAGGGAGAGTGGTGCACAGACCGAAGTCGGGCCTCACAACACAATCGGCGTGGCAATGGAGGATCTGCCCGAGGCAAAGAGGGTGACACTCGAAAAGGAGCTCCAGGAGGAGTTTGTTGGCAGAAGGAGGAAGCTTGCGTGTTTCCAAAAAACATGCATGGGGGTGATCAAGAAAACCATCCCGGCCATCACAACTACGGCAACCGCTACACCTATGGTAACTCCTAACCTTACTCCCAAAGAGTTCATTAAATTCAGGACGTAGTGGTAGCTAGCAAGTACGGGAACAATCTCATGAACTTTACCCGTACTATCACCGAGGAGGTACGTAGTACCTTAGATACCTTCAAAACCGATCTACAAAACATGTTGCCTCGGCAAATTAGATCGGTTGTGCAGCAGGTTCACGGTGAGTCACAGGGTAAACAATCAGATCTTGAGCCTAGCACACCTTACCCGGGTAGCACATCCGCATCAGGTAACACAGGCACCCTTTACCTGGGTAACATTACTGCATCGGGTAACCTGGGTAACATAGCTAGCACAAGCACTTTACACCCGGGTAGC
>JBNKGN010000518.1:0-923 GCA_050289845.1 Crocinitomicaceae bacterium
GCGTGCCTCTCCCATCTGATCAAACTGTAGTGTAAGACTTTCACAAGAGTACAGTCGAAGGCCCGGGTTAGGTAACCAAATCACCTTGCAACCATACTGCATAGATAAAGAATGATCAGGTTCCTCACACAAGATGTGCGCATGAATAAAATGGTCAAGACCAAGAACAGGTACATCCCCCTCAATGTAGGCTAAGTGGGCCATTTACGGACACTCAAGATTCATGGCAATCCGAGTGACCATGGAGGTACACTCGATGGGTCCCAACATTTTGTTCATATTTTTAAAGTAGTCGACAATATTGGCTATAGGGGTGTACTTGATCCTATTTACCATAGCAAACAAACATTTAAGCTCAGGAGTAGTAACATAACACAATTCCGCCATTGGAAAGAGCGTGAATGACATCCACCTATGCAAGAACCTTACACTAGGGTTGTGAATATCACTGAACCTAAGCCTAGTAAATTTTTCAGAAATAGCATCACTAAACTCAACCTAATTAAAATTTCTCATAGCACTTGATTCAGGCAAGCAAGATTTAGAGAAGTCTAGAAGCTCGCTAAAGCGGGAGAAATCACAACCAAATGACTTCTCAAACAGACAAAACTTCACGAACGACTTCCAATTCTTCTCAACTGTTTCAAAGGTCATAAGAAATTCAAGGGTTAAGAGACACGAACCTAGATGAGGCTCATCATAGAGTTTTCCCCAACCGATGGTCCAGAGAATGGTGGGAAGCTCGTCGTCAAAACCAACCCTCTCAAGTAAGTTCACATTGTAGATACGAGTGTGAACAAACTCTCAACAACGGAGGGACTCGTACTTCTCCATCTCCTTAGTGGTGCGGATGGAAATGTCATCGCCATCCGTAGCCTTAGAAACATCATCGTGTGCAAGATAACAACTCGACCTCGTGGTCC
>JBNKGN010000519.1:0-913 GCA_050289845.1 Crocinitomicaceae bacterium
CAGGAGCTTCGGCCTCCACCGCGCATCCCACAGGCGACCTCCACCGACGTCAGTGAGCTCTTGCTCCTGTGCTTCAGTCCAGTGGCTCACTGTGGCCGTGGGGTGCAGTGAGGCCTGGAGAAATAGTCAAATTTTCTAATTTCTCATGGATTTATTCAAATGTAAATCAAATTCAATTCTGTTTGAATTGAAATCTCCTCAAATTTGTTCAACCAGAGTATTTGAATAAGTTTAATCCAAGTCAGTGAATTCAAATAGGCAAATCTGAGTTAGGGTTTTAAATTCAATTGAATTTGATTAAACCATTTGGAAAATACTCATAGTCTTATAATTTTTTAGAAATTCGTAGTAAATTCCATAGGTCTCAAAAAATTATGAAACTTGGACAAAAATTCATAATTTTTCTTTTTCATCATGGTAAGTAGCTTAGCATTCCTGTTTATGACATATTATAAGGTTTAAGAGTTTCCTTCCACTTAGTGGAGAGTTGAGACTTGTTTACTTGCAAAAATTTGCATTTCATGAATCCCAATTGCCATGAGCTTCATTTAAACTAGTTGATAACCCCGCGCGTTGCTGCGGAAAGAGTAACACACATTTTAAGAAAAAAATAAATATCGTATGAAAAGATGAGTCATTAGATAGTTTTTAGCTAAACTTGACTTAAAATGGAAGATAATTGATACAAGTACAATTAGAAGGGGAAAATTAATAGATATAATTAGAGACAAAAGTATAAATTAGCAATGACTACATCTTTATTTCTCTATAATGGAGGAACTAATTTGCAAAAAAAACTTTTCTATAGTTTTTAGAATTATTTTTCAATGAAGAAAGGTGACGTGATAAGCTTGCTTGTGAGAGAATTCCTTATTAATGACTCTTAGTGGGTTATAATATATTTTTCTAGAAT
>JBNKGN010000520.1:0-913 GCA_050289845.1 Crocinitomicaceae bacterium
ATAGACAACTTTTTAAATTTCAAATCCTTTTCAAATTCGCAAACTATTTTGAATTCACATCAAATTCTAACTTTGAACATTTTCTTCTTGCAAAATAAAATCTAAAAGAAAACATCAGCACAAAAGATTTATGCAATGGAAAGAATGGATGAAACATAATTTATTTAGTTAACTGTATTCCTAAGCTTTTATTTTTCTTTGAAAAACATGGTGTCAGAATACCTTGTGATCACTACTTACCTCATGGAGCTTTTGTAGAATTTATCACCTTATCTTGGGTGGTTGAAAGGTGAAACCTTTTGTCTGTGTCTCTCCTGCTTAGCCTGTTTATGAAAATAACTCGGAGAGAATTTAACAATGATTTTATGAGGTTCCTCGACCTTAGGCACTATTTTGGTTTGTGTTTCCTCACCTTCGATAAATAACTACTCTTTTTCCTCCTATCATGTAAAGGATAATATGTGGAGCTCATGGGTAAAGAGAAAAGGTACAACTCAAGTTATGTATATTGCCAAGCTAAAGGATGGTCCAAAAAGAGCTAAGAAAACTTTCTCAATGATTTTGGAAAGGATTTTTGAAATGGTATGATGGAGGGGGAGAAAATGGAATCACATCAAAAAGGATTTTTGAAGTTGAAATGTTTTTCTCCTCTCAAAATATTGACTTCCCCTTTTATTTGAGGAGACTCTTGGAGCTTTTTTTCTTTTTCTTCTTTTTTTTTCTTTTTTTCTATGCTCCATCTCTTGAGGACTTGGGGGTTTTGATGATATTTGAGGAGAAAATCACTTCTTCAAAAATCTCTTTTCAAATGGCATGACATGGAATGGCATGGTCATGACTATGGATATACTGGTGGTGGACGCATATTCTGAAATGAAGTTATGCACGGCAATATAGCTAAACCGTGTTTATG
>JBNKGN010000521.1:0-906 GCA_050289845.1 Crocinitomicaceae bacterium
GTTTTGGAGTATGAAGGATCAATTCAATGGTAACACTGAGAGGAGGCGTCCTCCACCACATCTCACAAGTCATGAAGTCTATGAAATGGTTAAGGATGTCCATGTTGTCCTTGGTAAGTGGAAAAGGGCAGGCAAGAATACTGAAGAAGAAGATGACATTCAATTGATGTGATGCACATCGAGAAGAATGTGTATGAGAGCCTCCTCGGAACATTGCTTAACACAGATGGGAAAACTAGAGACCATGGACATGCACGAGCTAATCTAAAGAAAATGAAAATTAGGCTAGAGTTGTGGCTCGATGACTCCGTAAAAGGAACGGAACTACCCACATCATGCATCACCCTTTCAAAACATGAGAAGAAAGAGTTTTGTGGGTTCTTGAAAAATGTGAAAGTTCCATCCGGCTACTCAAAGAACGTCGCAAGGCTTATTTCATTTCTAGATCTGAAAGTAGCTCTCGACGTGAAGTCTCATGATTACCATGTATTGCTTACTCAGATGATTGCTGTTGGAATTCAGAATATCCTACCGGTCAATGTTCGAGAGGCTATAATGAACTTTTGCTTCTTCTTCAATGCAATTGGTCAAAAAGTACTAAGTGAAGAAGCTCTTGAGTCATTGGAAAAAAGGCACTATGAAACTTTATGCTTCCTAGAGATGTATTTTCCACCTGCCTTTTTTGACGTCAGCATCCATTTCACAACTCATCTTATTAAGGAGATAAAGCTACTTGGCCCTGTGTTCCTTCACTAGATGTATGCGTACGAGCGATTCAATGGTATACTAAAGTCCTTCATTAGAAATCGAGCTTACCCTGAGGGCAGTATGGTACAAGAATATTGTACAGAGGAAGCTATGGAGTGCGCCCTAAACTACGCTGACCCGAGTAACCCGATTGGTATT
>JBNKGN010000522.1:0-871 GCA_050289845.1 Crocinitomicaceae bacterium
ATGATCTGTGGGTACTGATGAGGCCACACAATGGATTTTGCACTATAGGAAAATGTGATCTCCTTTCTTTCTTTCGATAGAATCTCTCCTAGCAGCTTATAAATTTCATCGTCTTTTTTTCCTTTTCTCTTTTGAAACATCGAGCTTCTTCATATGAGGTTTCACCTATTTTTCTTTTCAATCCTTGCTCATTTTTTCTTTTTCTTCTTTTTTTTAGCATCCTTCTTTTTGCTGGGGAGAGATTCCACTCATTGGAATTTTCTAGGAGAATCACTTGGTAAATAGGATCAAAGTTGGGACAAGGAATGATAAGGGTTTGATATGGAGTTTGTGGAATGCTTGGTGAATTTTGCCTTCTTCGATTAGAATAGGGCATTACCAAGCATGAGTGAATGAAGGCTAGAAAACAAAGTTTAATGAAGGAATAATCAACCAGGATTTTGCCACAAACTCTAGAGAATTAACATTTGCAAAAACTCAACAAAAGTGTAAGCATGGTAAAGCAAATCTTTTTATTCATTTTTTGCTCTGGGTGGTGTATAGGTAAGCTTCAGATTTAGGAAAGGCAAGCCCGACATGTGAATAACCAAGCAAGCAACATGAACTCAAAGGTGACGTGATCAAGGTTATATCACAACGTCAACACCTAGGCAAGATATTCCCTAATATATTTTGCCCAAGATACAAAATTGTAAAGTTGGGGTGCAAATTCAAGAGCAATGTAGGCTAGTATGGTTTTCATCAAGATAAGTCACATTAAGCAGAGTTTTAAATTGTAGCACATGGTGATCATGGATAAAATAAAGTGAAGACATGGATAATAAGAAAATACTTCAAATATTGAAAATTCGAGAAGTTTTAAATCATTACC
>JBNKGN010000523.1:0-865 GCA_050289845.1 Crocinitomicaceae bacterium
ATGAGACACATGTTGCGTGGGCGCATCTCCCTTCTACTCAGATACGAGACGCGTGTTACGTGGACGCGTCTCCCTTTTTCTTCATCAGAAACTGAACTATTGCCAGATTCAGCATAATGTCCATCAGAAACTGAACACAAGACTTTAGAAACTGCACACACTTCAGAAACAGAACGAGGACATCAAATGGCCATATTTTCACACATTGAGCATATTTCACACAAATATCCAATAAAAGTCAAATTTTCACACAAATGGTCATATTTTCACACATTGAGCATATTTCACACAAATATCCAATGAAAGTCAAATTTTCACACAAATGATCATATTTTCACACATTGAGCATATTTTACACAATCAATTTGCTACTTTCCATTGCGGTCTTGGGTTTTTGTAATTATTGATTTTTTCATGGTGGTCATTGCGCAAGTATGAACCTTCGTTGGCCGATGGTATTCTTGGCTTGATCATCGAGGTGACGAAAGGAGGAATCTCATCAAATTGATCAAACTCTTCATCATTGATGGCATTCTCAACTCCAATAATTCATCATTTTCTAGGTATAACCACGTTAAGTTTTTTATTTGTTGTGTCTAGAGCATAAAACACTTAAGCAACGTGTTTTGCTAACACGAAAGACTTCGACTTATATCCTTGATGGTTAAGGTCAACGCTAATGAACACGTACTTGTCTTGTACAACACCCTTGACTGCATCAACCTAGTTGCAACAGAAAAAAGGAATCTTGAAACCATGAAAGTCAAGCTCCCAGATCTCTTGTATTTGACGATAGTACATGTTTTTGTCTTGGCCCGTAGCATCATAAGCATCAACACATACACCACTATTCTAATACGTGTTT
>JBNKGN010000524.1:0-861 GCA_050289845.1 Crocinitomicaceae bacterium
GAACGGGTGCTACCGTCGACCATCCGGGTGCCATTGATGACCGTCAAGGTGCCACCATCGACCGTCCAAGTGCCACCAGTGACCACCAGGGTGCCGCCATTGACCGTCTGAGTGCTGTCATCGACCATCATGATATTGATCGTGGAGGCCATCAATCTCGTCGTAAGGAACTTCACGCCTTCCCCACGGTGGGCGCCAACTGTCATGCTTTGTGACAATGATTTAGAGTAGGGGTGGTCATGAGATCGATGGTAACACAGGAGATGTAAGAATTTTTAGACAGCTTCAGGCCTCTCGGAGGATAATATCCCTACGTCCTGTGTTCTAGTATTGCTCGTGGCAACTGGTGTTGTGTTGTGCGTGTTGTTTATTGAACTTGTCCTGACTTGTCGTTGATCTCCTCTAGGGGTGCCTTTACCCCTCCTTTTATATCCAAGGGGTGTGAGGTTACAAGGAAGATAACCGAGTCGATTACAATATAATTTCAATCAAGATTCTATCTCTAATTATATATTTTACATATATTTATATAGATATAATTATCTACACCTTGGGGTCACGCCATAGTCCTCGGGAATCTTTCTGATAGTGAGCCGAGTTGTAGCGGACTCCCCCTTGGACCTTCCGAGTCTATGCAAGATGGTACCCTGCGTACCAATCGTTGACCACTGTCTCACAGGGTCAAACACGCACTCGGGATTCAGACCAAGATTCGGAAGAGTAGCTAAGAAAGACTCCCGAACCAATTCTTCGAAGGATTTGATATGGGAGTCGGGGGCTACACCTAATAAGTGCACCTTACGGTGCTCCTATTTTGTCTAGATTATTAAAATGACACTGCACAGTTAGGTACTCGACCGG
>JBNKGN010000525.1:0-764 GCA_050289845.1 Crocinitomicaceae bacterium
CAAGGATGCCACATCAGTTGTGACAAGTTCTCTAGTCACACCAGCAACCTAAGTCCTTAGGTATGGAGACGGTCTTGCTCACAGACCTATAATGTGATGATCTCGCCAGGAGAATAAACCAGTAGTTATCTCGCATTTCATTTTCTGTTCTTCCACCATTTGCATATTTGATTTTTCATCTCTCCCCCTTTCATCCACCATTTTTATTTACTCCTTTTCCACAGCATGTTTATTTCATCATTGCATAATATAAAATCTATTTTTTTTTCAAAAAAACAAATAAATAAAATGAACTCTGAAAAGGATGAAAAGAATTTGCTTTACTTTTGATATTTTTGGTGAGTGGCATGAGCATTAAGGGATCAAGATGTGGTGGATGGTGAAAGGTAGAGGAAAATTGAGGCCAAAGCTTGATCAATCGGCCAAAATTGTTGGTCAGCCGGCAATCACCTCCCTCTTTCTCCCTTTTCTCCTGCACTACTCTCTCCTTTACCTCAACCACCACCACTTTGGGATATAATGGAGGGGCTTTTGCCACATGGGCTGGCTGTCCGGCCACCCCTTGATCCCCTATAAAAGGGTTGCCAAGGGGAGCCCCGTTCTTCATCCCACAAGCTCACAAGCAACATCAAATTTCCTGCATCCTTCTCCAAGTTCTTAGCTTGCTTAGGTTAGTAGAAGAGTCTTAGTGTTTAGAGATGAGTCAAGGAAGTTTTCTTGCTAGCTTCATTGCTTGCAATCTCTCTACGCAATTTTTTGTTTTC
>JBNKGN010000526.1:0-735 GCA_050289845.1 Crocinitomicaceae bacterium
CTTGAAACAAATATTTGCTGACCTCCATAACTTTTGTAAGTTTGCACACTTGTAGAAGAATCCATGAAGAACCATTTCTCTTTTCGGAGTGTGGTTTGACTCGACTTCGATAAATTCTGAAAATTTGCTGACTGAGTATATCGGTCCACACTAAATAGCACTTAGAAACTTCAAATTTGAAATCTTGATAGTTTAAATTCTGATTTGAAACTTCGACGGCTTGATTTTCTCTTACCTTAAGACTTAATTGCATCTTAAGTGACTTAATTAGGATTTTTATAACATGGGGTGTTACACTTTGCCTTGTTGATCTAACTGTGTGGAGGTAGTTCTTCTCTCCCTTTCGAAGACATTAAGGGCGGCTACCAGTGGGAGGTCCAGACTCCTGATGGTTAGACCCCGTACTGGGAGACGCCATAGGCGTTGACTGCTGCTGAGGGCAGCGCCTTAGGCATGGTGTTGCCCATGTATCATCGAGAGTATTAACTTTCGCTTATCGTTTATTTTCCGCTGCATGAACTCTGATGTATTGAATTCGAACCTTTAAATTGTAATAATTTTATATTCAGAACACTATTATTATGGCTTGTATGCATGTACTTGTGAATTCTCGCTTCAGCGAGAATCCTTTGACATGATACTGGTTAACACCGTCATTTTGCGATGGGGGTGTTACACCTGGTATCAAAGTCGTGTTGAGGTTAAGTGCATGCTAATGAGTCTTAAAAATGACCA
>JBNKGN010000527.1:0-727 GCA_050289845.1 Crocinitomicaceae bacterium
CCGGTCATGTTGCGTTCATCACTTGACCCTCTAGGTCTGACAACTTCATCGGATACTCTAGGTGAAGAAGAACTGTCTCAAGTTCCAATGCTGAGGCTGACACCTTCTATTGGAGCAAGAACTTCTGAACTGAAGAAATCATCGGCGTGATCAGAGGTGACCTTCTCTTGGATAGTAGAACAAGATGGTTACACGAAGTCACGTGAGATCAAAATGGCAGGGCTTGGAGTGAATCAACACCAAGCAGGGTACTGGATAGATTTGGTCAATACAAAAAGCACTATTCGAGTGGAATAGTTATCGAAAGCATTTGTGAAACCACAACGATGTGGCTAAAGGTAGATACGAATCAAGAAGTACACTTGGTTGGGAGTGAATGATAGGCAAGCGCTATTTAGGAAAGTCAAGCAAGGATTCAAAACAAATAAAAAATGCTTCTGATCATCAATCTTAGAGAAGCCATAAGCTTTAGGGCTAGAATGCAACTCGTTGTAGCTCTGAGACTCCAAGTAAGGCACTCCTCTTTCTGGTTGAGTACCTCGAGTAATATGCCATTTGTTCTGATGAATGATGCACATGGGTCTTTTGCTAATTGTGATGTGGAAATGTGCTCTCCATCTTGCAAATTTTGTCTTAAGAAGCACCTGGGTGAACCGGCACAATTGATGGTGAGGTTGCAATTTAGAAGAGCTCATCAACTAGTCAAAAATGACCTCCAAATGAGCTT
>JBNKGN010000528.1:0-707 GCA_050289845.1 Crocinitomicaceae bacterium
TCCATCATCCTAGAGAAGCCCTTCCTGAAGTCAGTCAAAGCGACCATTGATAAGAAGAGAGCAATCATTAACATGAAAGATGACGGGGTTCATGAGAAGTTCATCTACCACCCCAAGAACCTCGAATGCTGCTGCCAGATTCGAGTCCACCAATTCATGGGCTCGAGAAGGGTAAGATGCATGGAGGTTTTGCTAGAGCACATGAGAAGTCATCCTCAATCACGAAACAAAAAGCTGCGGAATGCTATGACACCTAATCGCAGCTGAGAATTTTTCTATGAAATTTTCTTGATGTGTTAAAAATGCTACGTCTGCTACGACAAATTCTCTAGTCACACCGGTGACTTAAATCTTTAGGTATGGAGATGGTCTTGCTCACAGACCTAAAATGTGACGCTCTCACTGGGAGAATAAACCGGTAGTTATCTCATATTTTATTTTCCACCCTTCTTCCACCATTTGCATATTTAATTTTTATCTCTCTCCCTTTCATCCACCATATTTTTATTTACTCCTTTTCCATAGCATGTTTTTGTTTCCCATCATTGCATTTCATAAAGTGAAAAAATTAAATAAATAAATGGAACTTTGGAAAAGAATGGAGGAAAAGTCTCTGAATCCTTCTCCAAGTTCCAATTTTGCTAAGTTTAGAGTACGAGTCTTAGTTTTGAAGTAAGGAAGTTTTCTTGCTAGTATCATTGCTTATA
>JBNKGN010000529.1:0-700 GCA_050289845.1 Crocinitomicaceae bacterium
ACTTGGGAGAGGTTCATCATCGTCACTAGAAGCATTATCATTATCATTAGAAAGAGTACCTTCATCACTAGTGATGTACTTGGGAGAGGAAGGTGCATTGGGTTTTACCTTCTTTTTGCCTTCCTTTGCCATAATACAAGTGTGCTCTGAGAGGTTGGGAAAGAGTGACTTGCTTGATGAGATTTTCCCTTTGATGGCTATGGTTGCCACCTCATCACTTTCTGATTCGGAACTCTCATCACTTGAGTTCCATTCTTGACCAACATGAGCTTGACCATTGGTCTTCTTCTTTGTGAATTTCTTATCTTTCTTGTAGCCTTTGTCAAGCTTCTTTTTCTTCTCATTGTCTTCCTCTTTTCTCTCATATGGGCATTGGGCAATGAAATGCCCATTCTTGCAGCAATTGTAGCACACTCTCTTTGACCTTGGCTTTTCTTTTCTACCTCCCTTGTAAGGTCTTCTCTTCTTTATGAACTTGTTGAACTTCTTGATGAATAAGGCCACCTCATCTTCACCATATTCTTTCTCATCTTCATCTTCTTCCTCTTCCTCTTCCTCTTCCTCTTCTTCTTCAATTGGACACTCAATTATAGCTTTCTTCTTGCTCTTGTTAGTAGCTTTGAGAGCAATATCTTATTTCTTGGAGGTTGAGATGCCCTTGTAGAGATTATTGATGTTGTTGGCTTCTTGAATATTCATC
>JBNKGN010000530.1:0-692 GCA_050289845.1 Crocinitomicaceae bacterium
AACCATGTTGTGCTTTAGTACAATGTTCAGTTTGTGCTTCAGTACACTCATTAGTTTGTCCATGCTCATTTTGTGTTGTAGTCCATGTTTCAGTTTATGCTATAGTCCATGTTCAGTTTTTGTTGCAACCATCACTGTAACACCCCGTATTACAAAAACTCTAATCAAAGTCATTAGCAAATAATTATGTGCTAACATGGTCCTAAATCCACACATGAAATTTTCAAAAATCAAGTCTAGATTTCAAACTATTGTGAAATCAATCCAAATTCCACTTTCAAAAGGAATTCAAATTTCTGATCCGCTTTTGCTGGGAATTTATTTTTCCTTGCAATAAGGTGTAAAAAGGAAGTTGTTGGCCAAGTTTCATCAAATTCCAAGTCCCCAAGAATTTTCAATCAAATATTCCTTGATTTGAACTCATAGAAAATTCTCTGAATTTTTATTCCAAATCCATTCTGAATCTGAGGAAATTTCTATAGAGAAAGTTGTTCATCCCTCCGAGATCTTCAAAACCATATTTTATTTCAATTTTTTTGGGCAAGGAAAGGCTGTTTTTGGATCGGTCAAACTTTGGAAGGTTTTGAAGTAGTTTGAATTCGTTTGAATTTGAACTGTATTCAAACCGCCGCCGCACGTTACTATGCCGGGGCCCACTCATCAGCATTGCCTCTCCCCTATTTCGACGCCTG
>JBNKGN010000531.1:0-676 GCA_050289845.1 Crocinitomicaceae bacterium
ATGTCGCATACAGTGTCCAAGAAAATAATTTTAGCTAGAGCTATTCTTAAAAACCCAAAGGTTCTCATTTTAGAAGATGCCTTGGATAGGTTCAACCAAAAAGAAACCAATTCCATTATCAGAATTAGCGGTGTACCAATCTGCCAAAAAGGTCATGTACTCAATACCGGATTTTACGGTACTGGCCTTTAACTCGCCCTTAATGACATAGCTTGCAAAAATATTGCCCATGGTGCTGTCTTCCCAACCGGGAACCACAATGGGTAGATTCTTCTGTGCTGCGGCATACATCCACGAATCCTTTATGTCTATCTCATAATATTCTTCCAACACCCCTGATAACAATAGTTTGTACATATACTCATGGGGAAAATAGCGTTCGCCCTTATCATCGGCGTCTTTCCAAATTTTGTAGATGTGCTGCTGCAATCTTCGGAACGCTTCTTCCTCTGGAATACAAGTGTCGGTAACGCGGTTCAAACCTTGCTCCAACAGGTCCCATTCTTCCTGTGGGGTAAGATCCCGGTAATTGGGCACTCTCTTGTAATGGGAATGCGCCACCAAGTTCATCAGGTCTTCTTCGAGGTTGGCACCCGTACAGGATACGATGTGTACCTTATCAGTACGGATGATCTCTGCAAAAATTTTCCCCAATTCAGCGGTACTCATGGCTCCT
>JBNKGN010000532.1:0-662 GCA_050289845.1 Crocinitomicaceae bacterium
AATAAAATAAGAGCAATGTATATAAATGCAAAGTACGATGTAAAACTATAAATGTCCCATAAAGGTGTGTTTCTGTAACACCCGAAGTGCCCCTGAAACAGCTACAATACCTCTACAGTGTTGCTACATTGTTTTATCAGTGTTCTACAATGTATCTTGGTTTAATTTCAATTTCAAATCTTTTTTTGAATATTATTTAAACCAAGTCTTAATTACCATTTGTAAAGGAACTTCAAATTTTTTAATACAAGTGAGTCAATATAAATTCATAGTATTGAAGATCATGTCAATAAAGATTTTTGGTGAATTTATGGAATTTTTCCTCAAAGGTTTGGACCCCTTTCAAATTCAAACCAAATTCAAATTAGATTTCCTTCCTGAATTTTTAATTCAACGTCTGTTGGGAATTTGAACTTCTTCCCAAAAGGAAAGTTGTTCCTTTTGAATTTATCTACACCGTGGCAAAATTTGGAAATATTTGGGCATTAGGAAGTTTATGTTTGATACTTTTGGATTGGAGCTTTTGAAATCAATTTGAAAACCCATTTGATTAAGTTACCCGGGCCCAGCCCACTTGAACAGTGCAGGGACACCTCCAATTTGGACCGGCCTGAGGCCATAATCGCACGTCCCGGTCAGCGCACGTGCCCACACACCCAACC
>JBNKGN010000533.1:0-646 GCA_050289845.1 Crocinitomicaceae bacterium
AAAGGGAGGAGACGACGACAGTCGGACTGACGTGAATCCTACTGGGCCAAAAAATGAAGAAAATTCACTCGGTTGATTCAGTTGTTACAAATGGACGGTGAAGATTTAAATCAATGATGAATTAATTTTTTTTAAAACACATGCAATTGAGATCTAGTTTTGTTAATCTCATCGCGTAGGACTAAATGGTGAAAACACAATTTTAAATGGATAGCATATGAGTAAGATAAATCATTTTAAAGTTTTATTATTATATAAAATGATGCAGTAAATAATGTTAGATGGACGTTGATGTGACATAACTTGATTGAATGCTGATGTGGATATCTTATATGTTAAAAGAATTGATTTAAATTACTTTTAGTGGGTCTTGTCTATATAATTAGAGGTTATTCTATAATAAGAACGTAGCATAGTTACACTACGCCAGAGGTGTCGAATAATTCGATTACACAATAAGCTCGGTACTCAATTTGTCATATAAGATTAAAATTGTAAAATTGTTCCTTTACACAAGAAAAAAATTGAGACTAGGTTGATCTTGACGGCATAAAAAGAAGAGAATTGTTAAGAGGAAATAAGGCAACCTTGATATGGAAAGTAACTCATTTTTCCCTAATGAATTTTTTGTGCTATGTAGCCCATC
>JBNKGN010000534.1:0-645 GCA_050289845.1 Crocinitomicaceae bacterium
CGACTATATTTGAAAAAAGGTTGGACAAAAGAATTATCAAATTTCTTGGCTTCATTAAATGCAATCCGAGACAATGCGATTTCTTTCCATGAATGAACCAGATTTTAAATTAGTAAGGTTTTTAGCAATCTAGTTGAAGTTCATAATTAAAACGATCCTTGAATAGTTAAGGTGATTTTGCTGGTAATACCCGCTGATAATAATGTGAAGTAGAAAATTCGTGTTGCAAATTAGTTTCAAGTGACGTTGAGTGATAGATGTGGCTTATACAATAAACAAATGCCTAACAAAGCGTAAACCTGATTTGCGAGACTGGCGATCATTGCCATTATCGTACGTGATTTTTGAAGACGTTTCGCTCGCACAGGTTATTCGTTATCTCGCAAACGGGTTACGCAGGCGTTAAGCGAGACGCTCGCTGCGCTCGCATCTCGCTTAACGGGGCAGTGCCTAAATAATTTAAATCTACTAGATAACATTATCTTATGAACAGACCACATCTTCCCCAAACACTTGCAATAATCGGCTACTTTTTAACTCTACTATTTCTGTGGCTACCCTATACTACCCTAAACATTATTCCAATTACGGAAACAATAATTGATTCTCCTAAAGTAGCTTATATTTTTCAAGATAATGCATATA
>JBNKGN010000535.1:0-639 GCA_050289845.1 Crocinitomicaceae bacterium
GTTATTGTTATGCTCAGCAGTGGAATATTTTATAGCTGGTATCACAAACCAGACAATGATCTGCAGGAAAGTGAAGGTATGTAAGTAACACATACAGTCCAAAGTGAAGTCTAGGGGATTACATTGTTCCGAGCTATCCAAATAAAATTTAGCATGACAAATTCAGTGTAGTGCTTTTGGGCATGGATCATGGCATTATAATGAACTAGATGGTAACCCTGCACATTGCTGTGGGATTTTAAAATAATTATTATCTATATGTTTTTTAGAATTTATAGATAATAAAAAAATTAGAGTTAGGTGATGAGGCAGATGATGATGTATACACCCTGCATGCCAAGAGAATTGCGGGTATTTAAAATTATTATTATTTATGCAATATTTTCATAGAATTTATAGATAATAAAAAAATTAGAGAAAAGTGATGGGGCAGATGATGATGTGTACACCCTGCATGTCTAATTATTATTTATGTGATTTTTTATAGAAATTATAGATAATGAAAAAAATTAGAGAAAAGTGATAGAGAAGATGATAATGTGTACATACTACATGTCAAGAGATATGCTATAAGTACTTGTAGTGGGTTAGTATGGTGATGTGTCATATGATGATATATACACATTGTATGTAAAGAGA
>JBNKGN010000536.1:0-639 GCA_050289845.1 Crocinitomicaceae bacterium
AAAAGAATTGAGTTATGAAGTTGGAGATTACGTGTACCTCAAGGTGGCACCTATAAGAGGTTTACGATGTTTTAAGGTACGAGGCAAGCTTACACCTAGGTTCTTTGGTCCAATCAAGACCATGGAAGAGAGAAGAAGAATTGAAGACAGAGTTTCCAAGTTTTTTTCTGATCTGTCCTAATCTCAAGGACGAGATTCATTTTAAGGGGGGTAGGTTTGTAACACCAATTTTTTGGCATTAATAAAACCTCACCAAATTAGAAGTGCATTAGGTTGCATGTCATGGCATAACATATTGGCATTTTCCAAAATTTCTTTGAAGCCTGGAAATTTCCTCTCCAAATTCTGTGCAACAAAAATTCACTGAAGTTCACATTCTTGCATCTCTGATTTCTTACAATTTTCTAGGCATTTTCCCAATTATTTCTACCACCCTATTCTCCTTAATCATTTTTCTAAAGCTAGAAATCACTTTCGAAATAAATTTCTATTTTTTTCTTTTCTCCCCTCCCCCCGGCCGAGCCGCCATCTGGCCCAGTGAACCGATCCGGCCCACCAGGCCACGTGCCCCCTTCCTCCCTTCCTCCTTCACTGAGCCAGCCGAGTGCCGCCCCTCCCGTGCGCCGCCGTGCCATGGCC
>JBNKGN010000537.1:0-633 GCA_050289845.1 Crocinitomicaceae bacterium
GTTTTTTTTTGAATGTTCAGTAGCTAAAGTTAAAAAGGGTTGGATAATAGATATGAAACTTTGTTACATGAATTCCTAATTTGACTGATTTAAATGATTCTTATTCCCTACAGTACCTGAGGCCGTACTTGTTTGATAAACGTATGTAAGATTGCTGATAAACGGATTTCACATGGTACTGATATGACGTTTTAAGGGCCTGTTTGTTTGTGCTTCTGCTTTTAAGTTTTTGAAAAAGCTGGCTGATGGCTAGTTAAATAGCTGACTGTTTGATTTTAGATGTTGGCTTTTATAATATATATTTAACTTTTCTGCACACCAATCTGAAAAGTAGTTTTAGATGAGCTTTTTAACTTTTAGTTCATTTCTTCAAAAACTTGTTTCTCACTATTATAAAAGTCAGTTAAAAAGTTAGTTATTTGTTCTGCTTTTGACTGAAAAAGACAACTGAGAAGTAAGAACAAACATGCCCTAAAAATATCTCCAAAAGCTCTGGAATAATAGTCTCAATAAATCTCTTTTGAAAAATAATGGGGCTAATTTTCCTCTCCTATAACAATCCTCTAAAAAGTGGATCTAAAAAGGCTTTTGATTGGACCATATCAGTATTTGAGTCTATGATATTGTCAGTTC
>JBNKGN010000538.1:0-617 GCA_050289845.1 Crocinitomicaceae bacterium
CACTTGTATTCAAATACTGGAAGTTCCTTTACAAGTGGAAATATGTACTTAGTAAATTTCAGACTAAACCACTTAGGCAATTTGTGATGATTGCCATAATTTCCTCAGAACTCAAACCTGGATAAGGAATGCTCCCAAGTGCTCAATAAACATTGAACTACAATCTGGATGACATACACCATCTAACTCCCACAATTTGAGGAGATATTGCATTGCAAAGATAGCTAACCGTTAAGTCAGACTGTCAAATCGTCTGGGAACTGATCCATAAAGCTCTATTTGGACACTTGAAACAATTACTTCTCGAGCTCAAGAATTTTTGAAGATTTTCACACCTGTAGATCATGTTATAGAGAATACTTTCTATTTTGGGAGTGTGACCTAATTCAATTTCATTAAATTACGAAAAATTGCAGACTGAGCTCAATGGTCCACACTGTATCGAACTCTAACTATGAAATTCAAATCCCGATTTTGAACCCTAACAACTTATATTGCCTCCTAAGCATGTGATCAACTTAATCATGCGGATTAGGGACATGGGGTGTCACATCGGTCCTGAGAGTGTTGATGACAAAACTGATCTTGATAAAGAGGACAAGATGAAGAGAAAAATT
>JBNKGN010000539.1:0-617 GCA_050289845.1 Crocinitomicaceae bacterium
TGTTCGTAATACCTCTTCAGAATTATGCTGGCAAAGGTATGCGGTAATTTTGGTGTGTTACCTCTTTTGTTGTTTTTTAGCTTATTTTGTTGTTTGTGACTTTGTAGAACTATTAGGATTCTTTTTCTGTTTAGGAAAATTATTTGGTTATTTATGTTTACATGTAGGAACTTGTTAGTGAAAAGCCCACTAGGGGGATGTTAGTGAAAAGCCCATTATATGGGGATGTTAGTGAAAAGCCCATGATGGGGATGAGTTATCCGTTTTCTACAGGTACACTGACTTTCGTTAGAACGATAGAAATGTTTGTCGAGATATTTTGCCACCGTTTCTTTTCTTTTGGTGAGGACGATTAGGACGAGTTGCATCATATAAACACCTAATCAATAAACTTAATAAAGGAAACCAAAAAGAGAAATGACAGAATTCTGAATCTGTGGCAAGACTTCAAGACGTTCCTAACTAAAATTTCAATCAATTCAAGACCAAATATTGAGGATCCGTTGCAGCTATTCTGTCCAGGGGCAGAATTCAGCAGCAACGTTGATCATCAAAATTCAGTTTTTCCTTAACCATTTAGTGGACGGAATCGTTTGCATAGCGATTAGAAAGCTGGC
>JBNKGN010000540.1:0-608 GCA_050289845.1 Crocinitomicaceae bacterium
GTCAAGAATAGTTTCGCCGCTCGATGGTTTGTAAAATCCCACATTCGTGAGCTATACATTCATCTGCAAGTCTAGCTGCGTTCTTTCTCATTCTTGCTTGTTTTCTCGCTTGCATTTGCAGGAACTTAGCCTTTTTGGCAAGGGCAATTCATATGCGCACATGTTGGTAACCAATGGAGCTATGGTGTAGTGATTGTAAGATTACGATCGTCTGTTCGAAAGCCTTCTTCACCAACATTGAGTTCTCCACCAGTCGACCTACCTCTACCTCATGGAAGATCAGGATCCAACCTCTCATCATTAGTAACGTCGAGCCTTGTTACCTTCCGAGCCCGCTTTAATTTAAGCCAAGGTAGTAAGGTTCTTTTCGCCATTTTCATTCTTGTTTAAATCTTGCATTTCATTGTGACCTAGGTGGTTACAACGTTGAGCAAGAAGGTCTGAGATGGAGCTTTGGGGGTCAACATTCATGAAGCTTCAAGTCTAATTTTCTTCCTCTATTTAGGTTTTTATTTATGCAAGCATTTATTTTATGTCTTGTATGTGCACTTAAGTATAGGAGTTCGATGGTACCCTAGATTGCATTATGACACCCTTCCTATTTACCT
>JBNKGN010000541.1:0-607 GCA_050289845.1 Crocinitomicaceae bacterium
CCGCTCTGTCCGGCATGGCGGCCGCATGGAAGAAGATGGGTTGGGTTGATGGGTAAATGGGCGACGGGTTAACTTAACGGGTCCGCCCAGGTAAGAAATGAAAAAGAATTTCGGATTTGATTTAATCGTTTTTCCTTGCACAGAAAAAGAATTAAATCGAAAGAAATAGCTAGATGCCTCCAAAAAATATGATGTTTTGCCAAGAGGTATAATAGATTATTTGGAGCAACTTTGATGTTGACAACTTTGTCTGGATCATAACAGAATTTGAATTAAAATTCCAGGTAGCAAACTGACTTTGAATTTGAACTGAATTTATTGGTGGTTCAAAAATTCATTGGAAAAACCTGGAAAATTCATGAAGATAGAAAGTCTAATTTGGATCATTTTTTATTATTGCAACTCCTTGCAAATCCCCACGAACATTGAAATAACTGAAGAATTCATTTCAAATTTGAATTGCCTGAAAACTGCTCACCTAAGCTGTTATAATAGTTTTCAGGCAATTCAATTTTGAAATAGAATTGTAGTGATTTTCCTAGCACACACTTCAGAAGTGTGTAAGGGTGCTCGTCGGTACGAGTATTCGACTTTCCAAGGATAATCA
>JBNKGN010000542.1:0-607 GCA_050289845.1 Crocinitomicaceae bacterium
TTTCATGAATTTAAGATTTAAATGAAATTTGATCGAATTCAAGTGGATTCTATTCGAAACCTAATTCTAAATCACACATTAATACAAGAATAAATGCAAGTCAGCATGAATACAACAAACAATTATGAAAGCCTAAATTGATTTAATAATTTTAGAAAATAATCTTTTGCCTAAATAAATTTGAATCCCTTCTAAATTATAGAAAATAATTTTAACCTATTGATATAAAGTTTTAAAATTTAGTGAATTTTAGTCACATTCCAAAATTTGGAATTTTCGGGTGTGACAGGACTACCCCCCTTAAAATGAATTTCGTCCCCGGGATTCAGACTGATCGGAAAAGAAAGTCAGAAACTCTGCCTTGAATTCTTCTTCTCTCTTCTTCGTGATCTTGAATGGACCAATAAACCTAGGTGCGAGCTTGCCTCGTACCTTGAAATGGCTCAAGCCTCTCATAGGTGACACCTTGAGGTACACAAAATCTCCGACTTCAAAACTTAACTCTCTCCTCCTATGATCGACATAGCTCTTTTATCTTGATTGTGCAATATGTCGGGTCTAAAAACCTTACTTTTCCAGTCTCATTCTAAAACAATAGGGTTCGGCA
>JBNKGN010000543.1:0-592 GCA_050289845.1 Crocinitomicaceae bacterium
ATTACCAAAGTGAAATAAGACTCTCTGAGGTTTCCAATGGTCCATTCAAGAAAGTCAACTGGTCAATGGATTAAGAGTTATGATTTTCGAAAAATGACGAGGCCCCTAAAAACTTCATTTCTGTACAGATTGCAGCGTCAAAAGTGAAATCAATTCTGGGGCTGTTTGGTTGGGATTCTTCCCTTGAGATGAATCCCAAAAACTTGGATAACTCTCCTATCCTTCCATCGGTTACTTATTCAGCCTCATCCGACAAACAGTTTAGAAGTTACAGAATTTTGAGGATCGACTTCCCTCCTGAATTCTATTTGGAACAGAATGGCAGTTGAATGGAACTGAACTTTGGAGCCTTGGATTGACCGAAACTCCGGAAGTCCCGAATACCATTTTGGTAGACAACTCTCTCAGCTTTCCGATGGTCCTCTAAACAGCTCCAAACGGTTAGCGATTGGCGAGTTATGGCAGTCGGAAACTCAATCAGTTGCTGAATCAGCATTTCTGGGCAGATTGCACCTTCCTGTATAAATCTGGTTTTTTATGAACTTTTGCCATGACCTCCCCTGAAACTTCATATATGGAAAATGTCTCTAAT
>JBNKGN010000544.1:0-588 GCA_050289845.1 Crocinitomicaceae bacterium
TGGGTATATGGGACCATTTGGTTTGGGTGATGGGGCCTTTGACAGCAACATGATTGACTTGTCAGTAATAGTCTCTCCAGTGTCTCTTGTTGTCGAAGTTGGTGTTTGAGCCTCCGATGATTGTGAGAATTGTGTCATGGGTGGGAAAGCTCTCAGTTTGTTGCGGAGGCTCAAAGATTTATAGCGGGGATGGTGGAGGTGGATTGGTTTCTAGTTTGTTTTGCTGGTTTGTGTTGTTTGGCGTTGGGTATGTGAGAGGGTATGTTATTTGTGGAGCTAGCGGAGGGTATGTTATTTGCAGAGCTGATTAAAGATGTAGGTGATTGGTTGCGGCATAGTGATAGGATTAGTAATAGGCCAGAGTTTGGCCTTGGCTGTTTGGATAATTCTGCGATGGGTAGAATGAAGGGTAAGATGGAGAGTATTAGTGGTGGTGAGGAGCTCACTACATGATATGGTTGACTTCTCTAGATGATGATTGTTGTGAAGGTTGATTAGAGTCTTATTCTATCTTTCTTTTAGATTCGAGTAATATGGGGCAATCTTTTATGTGATGGTTGGTTTCACTGCCATGAAACATGCAGTACA
>JBNKGN010000545.1:0-584 GCA_050289845.1 Crocinitomicaceae bacterium
ACTTGACCAAGCAAGCACTGCACAATTATTAAGGCAGAGAAGTGAAAAGCAGTGGCTGGCTTGGCCTCTTGCAGCCAGGGTTAACAAATTCGGCGCATTTTGCCGAAATTCGAAGGATTTGGTCCGGCCCGAATTCAAAAATTGCCGACATACTGTTCATAAATTAAAAAATTTCTAAAAATAAAAAATCAGAAAAATATGTAAAAAACTAGATGAAATTCTAAGATTACTGGTGAAGAATTTTTTTTCAAATCAGCATCGTTTGGTTGGTTAAAATTTAAATTTCGTCAAATTTGTTCAAATGGGCATCAAATTTTGATTTTTTTTCAAAATTCACAAAATATAAGAAACAAATATGATAAAAAACTAGAGTGAATTTGAAGACCTTTGGTGAAAAGATTATTCCAAATTTCTAATATTTTTATAGTTAAAGTTTATTTTTTTTGCAAACTTCAATAACCTCTACTATTCCACCGAATTTTGGATGAATTAGACCGAATTTCGGCCAATTCGGTCCGATTAATCGATAAATTCGGGCGATTTTTGGTTTTTCGGTTTTTTCCTGTACAAAACCTCCTCCCATC
>JBNKGN010000546.1:0-581 GCA_050289845.1 Crocinitomicaceae bacterium
AAAGTTGGACGACGTTGCGTTGCGCGCATTTGATATTGAAAATGGAGAGAAAATACTGGTTGCTTATGTAAGGTCTAAAGAGGAGCAATCAGCAAATGACTTACGATCTTTTTTGAAAGGAGTTCTACCAGTGTATATGATCCCATCGTATTTTATTCAACTAGATCATCTACCTCTTACCCCTCATGGAAAGGTTGATAAGAAGGCACTACCATCTCCAGAAGGGCTTGGTATATCAAGTGGGGTTGAGTATGTGGCACCGAGAAATGAAATAGAGAAGAAGCTTGTTCTTATTTGGGGTGAGATTTTACAAAAAGAGGAGATTGGTATCAATGACGATTTCTTTGCTTTGGGAGGGCATAGCCTCAAGGCAACGCGTTTGATTAGTGAATACCACAAACGTTTTAATGTAAAGCTCGGGTTGAAAGACATTTTTACACATTCAACACTCGAGTCACACGGATCCTTGATTAATTCTTCTCAAAAGAATTCGTTTGAGTCAATACCAATAGTACCAGAGCAAGGGAGCTATGCTATGTCTGATGCACAACGTCGCTTGTGGGTGCTCAGTCAGTTCGAAG
>JBNKGN010000547.1:0-581 GCA_050289845.1 Crocinitomicaceae bacterium
ACTTAGCGGAATTAGACTTAACAAATATCTCCAAGACACTCATAACTGAACAAGACTAACATAAATGAAAGGAATCAAATTCACATAGCAATCCACATCATCCAAATAACTAATTTCTTACATGACATTGCAATTTTAAATGCCAAATCAGGCGAATTGACCTACAAAAAATCAATAGCTAATTCACCAGACATAAAACAACATATCATTCTCCAAAGAACCGATTTTTCATCCTCTATGATATTATATGCTTTTATGTGATATGTTTGTGTATTCTCACTTTACCGAGAATCCTCCAATGTGATCATGTAGTTCTGTCACACGAGGCCTAACTGTCACCCTCAATCTTTTCTACTCCCTCCATTCTTTTTTTATTATCGCTGTTTGTTTGACCATTTATCTTATTTAAAATATTAGTTCAAATACTTAAAATTATAAGTTTTGTTTGAACTCTATTTAATAATAAAATAAATCATGATAAAATATATAATATTTTTTAAAAACTAAGTAAGACAAATAATTAAATATAACTTAAAAAATTAACTGCAATAATAAAAATAAAACGGAGAAAGTACTTTTCT
>JBNKGN010000548.1:0-581 GCA_050289845.1 Crocinitomicaceae bacterium
CAACAGGCAGCTGCCATCATCAACACGTTGCTAATGTCATCTGTACATATATAGCGCTCTTCTCAAGTAGCACACACAAATAATTATATTATATGGACCAAGTTATTTTTTATGTGTAATATACTATGGATAGGTTGTTCTGTAGATGTTTGAAATTTTTTGGAACTGATTTACTATTTTCTGTAAGTTAAATGAATTTGTACACTGTTATCGAAACTAATTCCATATTGAATTGCATGTGCATCTAATAAGATACGAAAAATTGCAGAAAAAATACAACTAGGCTCATATGTCCCATTATAGTCCATTTCCTAGAGATAGATGAAAAATTGAAATGCCTTCTAGGGACAATTCAAACTTTCTTTCTTCAAATTACCACATAATAATTATAATAATATCCAAAATTGATAAAAAAATTACAAATTGGTGTGGCAACATATTTTGTCCATAAGATTTGTATAAAAAATAGATAGTTTTAATAAAGTATGATCATACATTGTTCACAATTGGATAGATCTCTCACAAGGTTTCATATAACTCAAGTCAATCATTGAAATTTCAATATCTCATAACATCTTTTA
>JBNKGN010000549.1:0-580 GCA_050289845.1 Crocinitomicaceae bacterium
AAACAATGCTGCTAGGCAAGTTTTTTCTACTGTATCATGTTTAACAGGTCTTATAGTAACAGGTGAATATGCCAACACCAGCCCGTCTAGCTCAGTCGGTAGAGCGCAAGGCTCTTAACCTTGTGGTCGTGGGTTCGAGCCCCACGGTGGGCGGCTTCTTCTTTTTTACATGGACTTCCGTGCAGGTGCTGAGGTTCCCGTAAAGTGTATTTTTTTTAAAAAAAAAATCATTCATCTGCTTCAAATTCAAATTTTGATGTAATGCTTACTAAAACACAGGATATCCATTACCTTCAGAAAAATGGACCCAGCATTGCGTCCATTCAGTTTTAAAGATGATCCAGAACTGCTTAACATTGCTCCTCTAGAGACAGTTGTACAAGATGCTGGTAGATCATCAGATGAAGGCAAGAGCAAGCAACCTGATGTACAGATTAGAAATCTGAGCAAAATATCCAGAGGTAAGAGATTTAAAGGAAGAGCAGCTTCTGGAAAAGCTGGAGCGGGTATTCTTGGGGACCAACCTCCGGGGCACGTGCAAGCCCCTGCAATAGGTGTGTTATCACAGCAAAGCTTGCAT
>JBNKGN010000550.1:0-578 GCA_050289845.1 Crocinitomicaceae bacterium
CTAAATATGGAAAGTTCTTTAAGTCAAAACCTTGCCTAGGAATTTGAATATCCTTTGATTTGAATCAAATCCGATGATTCAAATTTCATTTCCAAGCCAAGTCAATTTTTGAGTTCTGAAAGGACTTCAAAATGTTCCTTATCAAATTCCCGTTCTTTGAAAATAATCAAATCTTCCTTTGAATTCAAATTCTGAGTCAAATTCGAATTTCTTCGATCCTAAATCCTTTGTTTGAACCCAAATTATCCTTGGTTTGGAGTTCAAAATCCTTTGATTTGAATACTTGAACCAAAGTTCAAATTCTTATTTTTGGAGAAGTTCAAACCTCGGTTTGGATTTCAAAATCTTTTGGTTTGAATCCTTGAGCCAAAAGTTCAAATTTTTATTTTTGGAGAAGTTTGAACTTTGATTTGGATTTCGAAATCCTTTTGGAATCCTTTGAATTCATTCAAATTCAAGTCATAAACTGAATTCGAATTATTATTCAAATTCCTTTGAGATCTGTTCAAAGTGTCAATAACGAAAGTAGCTCTAAATGTCCTAATCTATCTCCAGATATTTTCACTAATTTTTCTGAA
>JBNKGN010000551.1:0-576 GCA_050289845.1 Crocinitomicaceae bacterium
ACAGAAATGTTGCCACTGAAACTCACCGCTGACATTCAGCAACATGAACACCACAACGAATATCCACAAGTACCAGCTAAATGAGAGAAGAGAAAATGGTTAGGTTCAACAAGTGTTATCAAATGAGCTAGTGATAATCATTTCTACAAAACTAGGTTGGCGGCCCAACGGCTGAATTAAGTACTCTAATCTATACTGCTACTATAAAAAATTCAATCATATTTATTATTTTATTATATTGGATATCTAAATTTATTTTTATCATACTATTCCTATTTTTGTATTTCAATTTTTTATGTTGATTGTATTCGTAGTGAAATTATGGTAGTTTATAAACTTATATTTCAGTATTTTAGATTAGTTTTATGTAATAACAATAGTGAGTAATTTTTAAAAATATGTAAAAGTTTTTTTCAAGTCTAACTTTATCATAATAATGGATTTTTGTAATTTATTAAAAGAAATTAAAATTTTAAAAATTGTCAATTTAAAATACATGAGGAATATTTTGTCTAAATTTAATTAAAATTTATAATAACAATGGTGAATAGTTTAAAATTATGTGGAGGGGTATTT
>JBNKGN010000552.1:0-576 GCA_050289845.1 Crocinitomicaceae bacterium
GTTATCGAGTAGTTAAAGCCCTTGGGAATATTGGTGATCAACGAGCGACTAAGTCCCTCGAGGGAATGCTCGATGATCCAAATGATAAGGTTCGAGGTCGTGTCAAATTTGCCTTGCAACAGCTTGAACTCCGTCGAATTGTCTGGAAAAAACGTCCTTCGAAATATAGAAAGCTTCCGCTATGGTGGCAGAAGTTTTGGAGGGGCGGCTAACAAAGCGTAAACCTGATTTGCGAGCAGCGGGCTCATTCATTATTTTAGGATGTAGTTGTTGAAGTTGTTTCGCCCACACAGGTTATTCGTTTTCTCGCAAACGGGTTACGCAGGCGTTAGGCAAGCAACAACAAGATATTAATAAAATGACAAGAAACGAACTTATTAAAATTGGTGAGAAAATTGTTTCTGGCGATTGCACAGAAGAAGAACTAAATGATTTGATGATTTTATTTGACTCGAACGTACCTTATCCAAATGGTTCTAATCTTTTCTTTTGGCCTGAAAATTACAACTCGAGAAAAGATAACATATCAAAATATAATCCTACAGTTGAAGAAGTTGTTGACAAATGCTTAGTATA
>JBNKGN010000553.1:0-576 GCA_050289845.1 Crocinitomicaceae bacterium
CCGAATGGTTGTCCAATGTCGTAATGGTGAAAAAGAAAAACGAAAAGTGACCAATGTGTCTGAACCTCAACAAAAGTTGTCCGAAGAACGATTTTCCTCTCGTAAGAATAGATCAAATTGTTGACTCTGCCGCATCTAACGAAATGATGGCCATGTTAGACTGTTTCTCTGGATATCTCCAAATCTGGCTTCAACCGGAAGACGAGGAAAAGACCGATTTCATCACCCCATTCAGAACTTATTACTACCTCAGAATGCCGGAGGGGCTCCGCAACGCAGGACCTACCTTCTGTAGAATGATGAAGGTGACATTGAAGGATCAAGTTGACAGAAATGTCCTCTCTTATGTGGATGACATAGTGGTGGTCAGCAAGAAGAAGGAAAATTATATCGCAAACTTGGCCGAAACCTTTGTGAACATGCGAGAGGCCAAACTGAAGTTAAACCCAGAGAAGTGTTTGTTCAGGGTTACAAGAGGGAAGGTCCTTGAATGTCTGATATCAACGAAGGGTATAGAAGCAAACCCCAACAAAATCAGAGCGATTGCCAAGATGCAACCTCCGTAGAGTAAAAAAG
>JBNKGN010000554.1:0-572 GCA_050289845.1 Crocinitomicaceae bacterium
CATTGGAGAGTCATTTTAGTGGTGGATTATGAGAGCACATTTTGAAATATGTTATATGGTTACTAAGTTTACTAAGAGAATTTTAAGGGCAATGGGAATGTCTATAAAAAACAAAAGATTAATACAAGAATTTTCATATGAAAAAAATCTTGTAAAGAGGAGAAAGTACCCCGTAAGAATTAGTGCCTACATGTTTTAATTATGTGAGTAATATAAGTAGTAAGAATATCTCATCATTAATTAATCTTTAAAATTGTGGGTCTGTCGTTTGGATCATATTTTGAGGGGGGGATTGAAGATTAATTTAGAAGATATTTAGATATTCTTCCCATACTTAGCAAGAATTATATGAAATCAAGGGGATTACTATGGTCAATATACCCCTATGTAAGAGTGATACATAGAAGCGTAGAGATACAAGCTCTATATTTAGGAGAAAAAAGACATATTGTCTTTCTCTGTAATGATCTGGGGGAGTAGCGTAGAGATCCAAGCTCTATGTTTAAGAGAAAAGAGACATATTGTATTTTCCTGTGATGATCTGAGGGAGTATAATATTGTGAGAAGTAAGT
>JBNKGN010000555.1:0-568 GCA_050289845.1 Crocinitomicaceae bacterium
CCAATACGTGCCTGTTTTTTTTGTACAAATGGAAAGAAATGACTCGGTGATGGAAAAAGAAAGAGCTCTCTGATATCTTGCTTGCAGGCATGGCATGTCTCCTCTGCCCCCAACCATTTTGGAAACATGTTCATGACATCACTTTAGCTGAACCAAAAAAAGTTACTCCCCTCCAGATTTTAATTATTGTCGCCGTTGACTTTGTGAGTTACGTTTGATCATTTGTCTTATTCAAAATATTAGTTCAAGTATATAAAATTTTAAGTTATGTTTTAATTTTTTGTGATAAGACAAATCATAACAAAATATATAATGATTTTTTAGTTTTTTAATAAGACGAATGATCAAAGTTGATTAAAAGATCAAAGACGATAAATATTTAAAGATGGAGGAATTATTCCATAAATATGAACCATAAGCCCTATCCATTTTTTGAAAAATTATCATTCCATAAGCGTGTGATTACTAACTCTAATGATGTCTGATTTGACACTCTTGTCCCATCTCTTAAAACGGCTTATATGCAATCTCTTATAGCTGGATATAAGGGACTGGTTTTAAGCTCCGT
>JBNKGN010000556.1:0-567 GCA_050289845.1 Crocinitomicaceae bacterium
GACCAGGCTCGTTTGCTAGCGACACAAAGTAGCAATGGGCGTTGTGATGTAGGTGGCATGTTGCTACTGGGAGTCAATCGTTGCGTTCGAATTGTCGCACCAAAATCAAGACGCCTGTCACTACTTGATCGGGCCCACTTGTCAGTCACCCAATGTAGCAATGGGTATGAATCATCGACCCGTTGCTACTGTGAATTTGAAGCTTTTGCACTTTTTTGCTAGTGAAATTCCTGCTTCTTTATGATATGAAAATATATGTGAACAATCTCTTAGTTCAAATTGATACTTTTGCAACATCATCATATACACCTGCATACACTAACATTGCCATCTACTTCATTAGTACTGCATACACTACAACAACTATGCACACACACATAAGTGTCTCGATCCATTTTAGGTGACCAACAATTATGTCCATCATATCTCTCAGCACGGTCACATCAGGAATAGCTTGAACCGTTGTATGAGGTGAAAGAACTACATGATTAATAGGTGGCATCTGCTTTATCATGTCCTCCCTTTGGTTATCTTGTGTGGTTGCTCCGTTACAGTTGGCGAGGACAT
>JBNKGN010000557.1:0-563 GCA_050289845.1 Crocinitomicaceae bacterium
CCACCACCGCTCGGTGAAGATGGAAATCCGCTTGTGGATGAAAATGCCTCAATTGTAGAAACCTCCATGACTCCAATAGTGGAAGAGTCCATGAAGAAGATAGAGAAGCTAAACTCTGAGTTGAACAAGTTCAAGGCAAAGGACAAGAAAGACAAAAAGAATGGCTCCACAAGTGATGATGATGATTCCTCATATGAAGAGGAAGCCTCCAACAAAGCAAAGAGAGACAAGAAAAAGTGCGATAAGTCCTCCTATAATGCTATGTCTTTCAATTACAATAACATGCCTAGTTTTACGGCTTACACTTCTGTACCCGTTGGCAAGGCACCATTTTTTAATGGAACAAACTATAATCAATGGAAGCATTGCATGAAAAATTATTTATATTCCATCTCACCCGAGGTATGGCAAGTTGTTTGTGATGGTGTAGAGATTTTAGTTGAAGGTGAGCAACCAACAACGGATCAACTCCAAAAGATTCATCACAATGCTCAAACTATCTCCATTCTCACATCATAAATTGACAAAGAAGAGTTCAACCGAGTTGATGGCTTAGATGTGGT
>JBNKGN010000558.1:0-563 GCA_050289845.1 Crocinitomicaceae bacterium
CCCGCGCTTCTCGTCTCCTCTACGTGTATGATGCGGATCGCACATGGCGTCACCCAACCTCCCAATCATCCGGCCACCGAGTACCTGACTTATGCTTGATCATCCTCGATCCTCCACACCAAGTCTCCTACTCCTGCCTCAAACCTCATCGCTACCCGCCATGTCGCATTCACCACCTACACATCACGAGATAAGCAAACACGTTTCTCTACACCGAATAACTCAATATGGGTTAGTTCAACCAAAATGCACCAAATTCAAATTCAAACTAGAACAAGTCAATTACTCATCACACATATAAACCAAGGCACAAACCACTTGGTTTCTTAATTCAAATAGCCATATTGCGTGAACATATCGCCTTCAGCGGTTTCCACCTTCATCAGGTGGTAATGAAGTTCATATCACTTCATAAACGCATTGCCTGAAGGTACACCTCTGAAGCTGCCAACAACCCAAAAATATTAGGAGAGCTGCGCTATGGCGTCAGGCATCAATTGATGCAGCTATGCTTGGAACTTGAGTAGAATGCAAGCCAACACGAGATGTAGAGGCATGCACAG
>JBNKGN010000559.1:0-563 GCA_050289845.1 Crocinitomicaceae bacterium
GCATAGTTCTACTTGGTAGCAACATGAACAAAGTTGGCTCCATGGGTAGGTGCAGGTGTAGGTGCAGCTGTCTAGGGATGGGTGTGCGGATTGGAGCATTGATTGGCAAAGTGTGGCATAGCACTTCCTTTCATATTGCATTGGGTTCTGAGCAGCCTGAGTCCTCTGAACATTTTTATTTCCAGCAGTAGGAGTCTGGAAATTATTGGGGTGCTGAATCACTTGATGCTGTGGGGTAGAGAATCCTTGTCCAGCTGCCTGTGGCCTTGGCTAAAACTGCGGCTGAGCAGGATGGAACACAGGTCCAGCTGAGGACGTAGCAACTCAGAGCTTGGAGCTACTGCTTGGCTGATGCTGATGCACCAACTTATGCTTGTGCCCCAATACTCCTCTATGGTTCTCTAGCACAAGGGCCTTGTTCACCATCCATTGGAAGTTCTCAAAATCTCTGGCCTCCAAAGCATATGCTAGCCCATCATTCAGGCCATTTAAGAAACACTCCTATTTCTTCTCATTAGTGTCGACTTCATGCAGGGCGTAGCGAGACAGTTGAGTGAACTTGG
>JBNKGN010000560.1:0-562 GCA_050289845.1 Crocinitomicaceae bacterium
CTGGCCCTCACCGTTCAAAGCCTCAAGAAAGGCCTCCTCTCAGTGTTGGGAGGTCAAAGTGTCCTGCAAAAAAAACAATGAAAAAATATATCAAATGAAGCAGTAAATGAAAAATAAATGAGGACATGTAAATAAAAATTAAGTAAAACCATTACTGCAAGTAACTCAGCGGACATGCCCGAGCGTGCCTGCGAGGAGGACAAACTTTTGCTCTTTTTACCTTTCCCCTTAGACCTATGACAAAACATCTATACACATTTGAAAAATAAAAGATTAATCTCTTTAATAACATATTTCAAGATATATATATGTATAGTGATAACAGTAAATTGTACTTATCAAAAGTCGTCAGCATCTGAATCTGCTTCAGTGACACGTGCATTAAGTCATTCACGCCTTTCTTGTTTTTCAGTGAGTCATTTTGATTTCCGAAGGTGTTTCTTTGAAGGACCTGGTTCTTCTTCCATTAACTCTACATCACGTGTGGCTAATTCTGTGAGTCCCACCCTGTCAGATACAGTGAAACTTAGACTTTGGTGTCTTCATTTTCTTCTTGATAAAC
>JBNKGN010000561.1:0-561 GCA_050289845.1 Crocinitomicaceae bacterium
TAATTGCAATAGGAAGGAATTGTCCAATCAAAATGTGACAATCGTGTGACTTCTTGAAATGTACTTTCAATGTTTTCATGTTCATCATTCCAGATACATTGTCTGAGTAACCAGTCAGAACTTTAATTTCATGCAAGAAATTGCACAAGCTCATCTTCTCTTGTTTACTTCGGGTGTAGCAAGCTGTTGGAAGTTTTTTTTTGACCCATTTTCAAGAGTTTCGTGATGAAGATCCTTTCTCAACTTTATTTCCTCTAAGTCCATCTGTGCTTTAAGTGTATCTTTGGTTTTGCTAGGTATATCCAGCAAGGTACCGATTAATGCTTCGCACACATTCTTCTCCACATGCATAACATCAATTGCATGATGCACCATCAAGTCCTTCCAATATGGTAGGTTCCAAAATATTGATCATTTTTAAACAATCCTGAAGTTTCATTACCATTATTCTCTGCATTCTTCTCTGCATTCTTTCCCGCCTTGTTTGTCTTTTTACTTCCTCCTCCTTTCCCCTTTCCAAGAACAACTTTTAGATCCTTGACTATCCTAAACATGTGTTCC
>JBNKGN010000562.1:0-560 GCA_050289845.1 Crocinitomicaceae bacterium
GGTAAAGAATAAGAGTAGGGTAGCACAATAAATAAACCTTGCTTCTTGCCCTTTGCTGCTGCTCAAAATCTTTGGCTTTAAGATCTTGAAAGTTTTCGAAGAACGAACCGTCTAAACGATGATGATTGAAAACAAGAAAACAAGAAGCTAAGAAACAGTACACCAAACATAGTCTAAATACTAAACGAATAGTACTAAAATGATCTACTCGTCAATATGAACATTTGAGCATAAAAATTGTCTAAATCGGAGCTACGGCTCAAAAGATATGGATGTCTAAAGGTTAGGATTTTTAATTGAAAATAAATAAACTAAGCAAGGACTTAATCACTATTTTAGAAACACAAATAGAGGCTTAACAGAAATATTAGGGCTACAATATAAATATAAGAAGGCTTGGGGGTTTCTGTGCAAAAAGATTGGATGGATTGGTAATTTGTAAACAATGCAGGGGCTAGATTCTAAAAGGGTATGGCTGTTCTGGATTTAAAATAGGCTCAAGGACTAGATCGCAATTCGTGCAAAGCTTCGGGGGCTAACTGCAAGAATCTTTGGAATTT
>JBNKGN010000563.1:0-556 GCA_050289845.1 Crocinitomicaceae bacterium
TCAACGCGACGAGATGAACAAAATAGGATCACATTTGCATATGCTTTGATTTTTTTAAATCAATTTAATTTGATCTATATTTTTAATTTATTTTAAATTTCATTTTCACCATTGTGTTCTACACGTTGAGATTAACAAGATAAGATCTCAGTTACATATATTTTGAAGAATTTTTAAATCAACTTAATTTGATCTATTTTTATATATGTTTATATTTGCAATACATTTTAAATTCTGTTTTCACCTTTAAATTTTGAATCTTTTCAACCAAATCTTAAAATGTCTATTTTTGAAAAGATTTCAAAGCTTGGTTTGATTCTAATCTCCTCTATTTTTAATTCAAAAGTTTGATTTTTTTTATTTAAACTGCAGCAGTTGTCACACCCCAAAATTTTGAATTTTGGAATGTGACTAAAATTCACTAAATTTTAAAACTTTTTCTCAATACCAGACAGAGATGTTCTTCGTGTTCTTCTTCATTCTTAGAGTAGACCAATATATCATCGATGAACACCAAGAAAAACTTGTCCAAATACTCCATAAAGACCTTGTTCAT
>JBNKGN010000564.1:0-553 GCA_050289845.1 Crocinitomicaceae bacterium
CACATCGCATCTCTAAATATAGCGCTATAAAGGTAACATATTTTGAGTTAGATTATGAGCAAGAAGTCATTTTATCCGTAGAGGTAAATCTGGATGCTTTGAGAATACCTCGATAAAATGAGTTGTCGACTGTAGATTATCATAATTTAATGCTTGATAGATTAGACGAAGTGTCGGATGAGAGGTTAAAGGCTTTAGGTGAGATCGAGAGAGACAAGTTGAGGGTAGCTAGAGCCTACAATAAGAAAGTCAAAAAAATCATTTTAAGTTGTTTGGAAGACGATTTTGCCTATTGGGTCTAGAAGTAGCAACTTTGGGAAGTGGTCTCCAAATTGGGAAGGACCGTATAAAATCAAGGAAGTAATTTCAGAAAATTCTTATATGGTTCAGAGCATACAAGGGACCTCACTACCAAGAGCACTTAATTGAAAGTAATTGAAAAAGTACTATGCTAGTGTTTGGCAAGAAACTTAAGTTGAAAAATGACCGATAATGGTATTATCGCCGTTAGAACAAAAAATGGCCGACAAAACCTCGTGAACATCATTCTGAG
>JBNKGN010000565.1:0-545 GCA_050289845.1 Crocinitomicaceae bacterium
TGGATATATACACAAAAGTTCCCAATGGAATTTCTGTCTCGAATATAAACGCAAATCGTAACATGTATTGTGTAAAGCTTATCAAGTCATTATATGCCTTGAAGCAATTAGGACGAATGTGATACAATTGATTGAAAGAGTTACTTATAAATAAATGATACTCTAATAGCAATGATTGTCCATGTGTATTCATCAGAAAAATCCACTACTAGATTTTGTATAATCTCAGTTTATGTTGATGACCTAAATATTATTGGTCATAAAATGGATAATGATGAAGAAAGTAATCATCTTAAGATAGAGTTCGAGATAAAGGATTTGGGTAGAACCAAATTTTGTCTAGGATTGTAACTAGAGCACCTTTAGACGGGTATTCTCATACATCAGTCCACTTATGTTCATAAGGTATTGAAAAAGTTTAATATGGATAAAGCATGTCCGCTTAGAACTCCTATGATAGTTTGTGCCTTAAAAAAGGATACTGATTCATTTAGGCCGAAGCAAGAAGGAGAAGAGGTATTGAGACCTGGATACCCATATCTAAG
>JBNKGN010000566.1:0-545 GCA_050289845.1 Crocinitomicaceae bacterium
TTCCAAATTTTAGAAGGTGTACAAGCTGTTATGCAGCTGCGCGGGATTAAAAACAAGACTGCTCAAATCCTTCACAAATGCAACCTTTCACATGTTGGACATTACATGAATTCCCACCCAACTTGGAGGCTTATTACTACTAGTAACTAGGCACGTGTGACACGTACCTGTGAAATTTTAAAGTTAGAAAATATGGATAGGAATGGATGTTATGTAGAGCTCTACTTCTCTATGATAAATTGTCAAGTCTCAGACTATCAAACATGTCCAATCCATCTATAAAACATATTCGATATATCAGGTTCGACTCTATAAGGCATGAGACATGTATGATACTCCACGGTAATCTACTCTCTCATCTTACCAATTGTTGTAGACACTCAGCTAATTGTTCCAGACACTCGATCAATTATTGCATGCACTCGGCCAGTTGTTGCATGCATTCGACCAGTGGTTGCAGACACCAAAACTGAATTTACAGGATTCATCGACTTAGTGCAACTCGGCTGAATTCACAGGCACTCAACCAATTATTCTAGACAAAA
>JBNKGN010000567.1:0-543 GCA_050289845.1 Crocinitomicaceae bacterium
GCTTCTCTCTGCCAGCTTTGTTATAAACCTGCTCAGTGCTGCTATGCTAGCTACTAGTTTTTGCACCTTCTTTCTTGTCTGGGGAGGATGCATTTGGAGAATTACTTTTATTTTATCAGGGCTGGCCTCGATGCCCTTAGTAGATACCAAACATTCCAATACTTTACTTCGTGCTGCCCCGAAGACACATTTGTCTAAATTGAGCTTGAGCTTGGCTTCACGCATATTGGCGAAAGTTTCCGTTGGGTTAGAAATGTATGAAGTTTTTTTCTTGTTTGCTACTACGATGTCATCAACATAAAAGAATATGTTTCTGCCGACTTGGTCCTTCAGTGTCGCCTTCGTCATTCTGCAAAATATGGAGCTTGCATTGCACAGCCCCTCTGACATTCTCATGTAGCAATATGTGCCAAATGGTGTTATGAAGTTGGTTTTTTCTTTGTCTTCTCTACGGAGCCATATCTAGTGATAGCCTGAAAAACAGTCCAACAGAGCCTTTATGTCGCAGTCGGCTACAAAGTCAACTATTTGGTCGATTCTGGC
>JBNKGN010000568.1:0-543 GCA_050289845.1 Crocinitomicaceae bacterium
TACCCGTAGAACCTGGAAAACTAGTATGTGTGTCCGTTAACCCCAGTTAACGTAACCTCTATGTAACCTAGTAGTACTCATTGGAGTTACTCTCTGTGTTAGTCTTAGACATGATAGAGATCCTTCTTCCATTGGGAAAATATAAATACGGTACCTGGAGAATACTCCCGGTGAAGTGCTACATTGACAATTCTGTGCGCTTGTGGAGCTACATATGAAACATCAACAAGCATTTCTGGCGCCGTTACCAGGAGGAAGCCAGTATCTTTTATCTGTCTATAGATTACATAGAATAATTCTAACTACTATTATTAGTCTTACAGACTTATCCGCTACCCTGTGGTTGTTTGTGGCGGTCACAGGGAAGTGTTTTGTCGGACCCGAGTCAACGACAGCTCACCACTCATTCCTGAGATTTACGTTGAGATTTATCTTGACATGACTTCTGGGATTTCTCATCCGACAAGTCAGTAAGAAGAGCAACCGAAGAGATCCAAGGATGAACTTCAATCAGCTTGCAGATTAGACTTTCACCGAGGCATG
>JBNKGN010000569.1:0-541 GCA_050289845.1 Crocinitomicaceae bacterium
CTGCTCCTCCATTCGGCTCTGGACGAGGAATCACCGTGAGCACACCTCTTTCTGCTGTGTGCTTTTTGGGAATTGCGATTGGAACTGATATTTTTCTTTAGAGATGATGTATTCCTTATCCTGCTGGAAATTGTTGAATACACCATGGTTTTGGTGTTTGTACAGTGAATGTCTGAACCTTCGAAGGGCCCTCCCTATGGTAAGAATGGTAGCCCTTTTGCCACGTTCTTCATGTTCAGAAGGAAAGGCATAATGTGCCTTGATCAATTCCCATAAAGCTTCTTTCTCATTTACTGGAACAGTGCCCCAATCAATCCAGGTGATCTTACATTTTTCCCTCGCAAGAACACCGCAGTCATTGCGCCATTTGGAAAGAACGCCTTTAGGTTCAATAGGTGACCCATCTGGGAACTGCGCTATTACCTTAATAATAACTTCCTGTATCTTGTTCAAGCACCGTATCCCCCTGTTCCGCTTTTGGGGATCAGGTTCTTGCTCCAACATTGCTATAGTTGTTTCATCTTGTGGAGAAAATAAATTT
>JBNKGN010000570.1:0-537 GCA_050289845.1 Crocinitomicaceae bacterium
TCATATCCTGCAAGATCCTTTCCCGACAGGCACTGGGCACTCCCATGCTGCCAATCGACCGTGGCATCGGTTAGAGCAATGTATGCCGACGTGTCCACTTGCACCACCTCAATCTCATTGTTGATCCATCAGATTAAGAATTGATACAAAGTTGAAGGAACACAACGATTGGTGTGAATCCAATTGCGACCAAGAACAATACTATAGTTACCCTGCACCTCGACAATGAAGAATGTGGTAGCTAGCAACTTGCTCCCTATGGTGAGCTCCATGGAGACGACACCTCAGGCCTCCATCGGGTTGCCCCCCATGCCGTTAAGAGTCAGGTCGGTCTTCATGAGCTCATCGTCCTCCCATCCAAGCTTCTTGAAAACGACATATGGCATCAATTTGACGGTAGCGCCACCGTCGATGAGCATCATAGAGATCGGCTTCCCGTCAATGTGACCCCAAATGTACAACGGCTTCAGGTGCTGATTTGACTCTTCAGACTTCTCGAACATGGCCTCCTTGGGGCTGAGACACATATGAGTGACC
>JBNKGN010000571.1:0-533 GCA_050289845.1 Crocinitomicaceae bacterium
GCACTAGCAGGGTGAAGAAAAATATTCAGACCAAAACTGGTGTCCCCAACAGAGAACTAAACACATGAGCTTCAAATCCACTGAGAAAGAAAAGTGGACACCATAAAACAAGATGCAAAATCAAGCATTTTCATTGAAATCGACACAATATTCATACAAACACGGAGGTCACCGTCCTCCCTCACTTATTTGATTGAAAACTAATAATCATTTATGACTCACTTTTACTCTAGGAATGAAAAAATAAAATTGAAAAATGGCAATGAGCTCCGTCCCTCTAGGATACTAGATATAGACCCAAGTAAAAAGTTAAATGACTACTATGCCCCTAAAACCTAATACATTAAAAACGGCAAAGGTAGGGTAACAGGGTCCGACACAGCCCATCACATCGACCAATCCGTCTTCAACTTGACTTCGACGCAACCTTCGTGATGGTGACACGTGCACCACTCGTCGTCGCGCCTCCGCCAGACTGAAAAACCATAGCCAGACTTGCTTGCACGCGAAACAAGTCGCTATATCTCGATGCG
>JBNKGN010000572.1:0-530 GCA_050289845.1 Crocinitomicaceae bacterium
AAGGACAAAAGTTGCTGCACAATGTAAGAACAATATGTTAGAAACATAGAATATTATTGGATTTTATGCTGCATAACATATGCCTATCAGAAATTTGTATTACCCAATACTTCATCAACCAAGCGTTTTTCTTTGGACGGATAGCAACTTTGAATGAGCTGCATACAAGTGAATAAAGAGCAAAAAGGTTAGCCGATTTCATAGACTTGCTACCACAAACCACAATAAGGGTGTGTTTGGTACGGTTCTAGATTCACTGAGAAACAGAAATATTTCGGTTTCTGTCAAGAAATAATTCTCGGTCGAATTAGAATCAATTTGTGAAATTGTTTGACCCATTTGTTAAAACATTTCAGATTCAGTGAAAATGAGAAGAAAGTAAATCAGAATCACTTAAAACACCTATTTATCGTTTCATTTTCGTAGGCCAAAATCTTAAAATGTTTCACACCAATTCACCACTCAATCATTTTGGATTTTTGCTCTTTGGTACGGTTCCAACTGATTCAGCACAGAATTAGAAACGTTTC
>JBNKGN010000573.1:0-528 GCA_050289845.1 Crocinitomicaceae bacterium
GGGGCCCGGTGGGCAGCGACGGGGTACGGGAGGTGGAGGAGAAAGCAAGGCAGCACGGCGGTGGGCACTGACATGTGAGCCCGGCCAGCACAGTGACGGGGCACGGTTTAAACTCGATTTAAACCGATTCAAAAGTATTTATAGATTTATAAATAGATTCAAATTCCTTCAAACTTTGATTGATCCAAAAGGTGTCTTTCCTTACTCCAAAAATTAGAAATAAAATATGGGTGGAAAGAGCTTGAGATAAGGAACAACTCTTCTTATAGAAACTTTTCCAGATTTGAAATGGAATTTGAACTAAAATTCAGAGAACTTCTATGAGTTGAAATTCACTAGAAAATTCACCGGAAAATCTTGGAACTTTGGATTTGGATGAAATTTGGCCAGCAAGCTCCTGGTTACACCTATTGCCAAGAAAAATCAATTTTCATCAAAGGAAGATCAGAATTTTGAGTTCCACTCAAAAAGGAAATTCGGATTGATTTCACGACAGTTTGAATCTAAAACTTTGTTTTGAATTCCGCC
>JBNKGN010000574.1:0-526 GCA_050289845.1 Crocinitomicaceae bacterium
AGATGGATTGCATGGTAGCTGATATTGAAAGGGGATACGACCTTGAGTCTGAAGATCCACTACCGAAGGTGCAGAATTTCTACAGGCTCCTTACCATCTCAGAAGAAAAAATGCATGATAGCACTGATGTGATGGTATTGCAGGCTATGACCCATCTTATGGCATTCAAATCAAAGTACAACTTCTCTAATCAATGCTACAATGATATCAAGAAGTTGATTATTGATCTCATCTCAATGAAACACAACATGCCAAAAGACTTGTACCAGTCAAAGAAGATTGTTACCGGTCTTGATATGAACTACGAGAAGATTGATGTGTGTGAAAGGAACTTCATGTTGTTCTTGAAGGAACACAAGGACGATACTGAATGTATGCATTGTGGTAGGTCCAGATACGTGAAAGTGGTAAATGAAAATGGAGCCTCTGTTACTACAAAAGTGGCGGTGAAACAGCTTTGTTACATGCCTATCACTTCGAGGCTCAAACAGTTGTACCTATCCAAAGAAATAACGGAATAGATGTG
>JBNKGN010000575.1:0-524 GCA_050289845.1 Crocinitomicaceae bacterium
GGCCGCCCATTACAGGTAACCTTACCGTCGTAGCAGTCACCTTAATGTTTTCATCAGAGAATATTTTTTTGGTCTCATTGACCATTTTCATTTCCTCTTTGGTATATCCGTTATCCTGGAAAACATCGATATGAGGTAGCACATTCATATCAATGGTATGGGGATACACTTTTGGACCATTCACACCGTTTCGCTCGTTCATTAACTGATCGACTGCTGCTTTTCCCGTCCCGGTTACTGATTGATAAGTCGAAACAACTATCCGTTTAATTGTATATTTTTTATGTAGTGGAGCCAGAGCTACTACCATTTGAATGGTTGAACAATTAGGGTTTGCGATGATCCGATGATCAATCCTTAACTCCCCTGCATTTATTTCCGGGACAATCAATTTTTTGGCCGGGTCCATTCTCCAGGCTGAAGAATTATCGATGACAATGGTTCCAGCTTCTTCGAATTTAGGTGCCCATTCTAAGGACGTACTTCCTCCTGCTGAAAAAATGGCAATATCCGGCTTTTTGCTT
>JBNKGN010000576.1:0-524 GCA_050289845.1 Crocinitomicaceae bacterium
TGAACGATACTCCACTGTCTGCCTACTTAACCAATCAAGACCCCTGGTAGCCGTCGCCATCTATACAAGATCATGAGCTAGCTAGGTCGCATTGATTGTCGGCTTTACACTTATCGGAACAAACCCGTCTTTGTCGATGCTAACATAGTCATAGCCTGTCAAGTCCCTGCCGGTTAAGCACTTCATCTTCCCACCTTGAATGTCGACTTGGGACTCGGTCACGGTGATGCACACGTCCTCGTCGGTTTGAACCACCTCCACCTCATCACCGATCCATTGGATGATGCATTGATTAAGAGTAGACGGGACACACTCATTAGCGTGTATCCAATCTTGTTCGAGAAGCACATTGTAACGTCCCTTCACGTCCACCACGAAGAAGGCAGTAGGCATGGTTTTGCTCCCAATCGTTACCTCTTTGCAGATTATTTTGTTTGCCTCTGTCGGATCACCTGCAAAACCGCTAAGGCTAAGATGTGTATGCTTAAGATCACCTTCGATGTGGCTGAGAGATCGGAAGAGCG
>JBNKGN010000577.1:0-523 GCA_050289845.1 Crocinitomicaceae bacterium
ACGGAAGGAAAAGTTCCATCGGAAATCATGAAGGTCCTCTTCTCGACTATTTCGACATACTCTGATCTCTGCGATCAATGCATCCTTCATCATTTTTCTTATGCTCCCCCTCCTTTCGTAAATCTCGGGAGGATATTTCTTTTAAGGGGGAGGGTTGTAACACCCTAGTGTTAAACTCATATAATCTTGTGCTAATCCTATTTGTAATCATGAGTTAGAACCAAGTTTGGAATAAATTCAATCAAATTCCATTTGAATTCAAAGGCCAGAGCAGAATTCTATTTTTCATTTGAATTCCGTTGAACTTTGGTCAATGTGCCCTACACAAACATTGTGCCAAATATTCCAATCTACCTCCATGAAAAATCCCATAATTTTCTGAGGACCCTATGTATTTTTCTTGGAATTAATTCCACTTATGTGATGTATGAAAAATGCAATGTGAAAAATAAATCATTTCTCTTCGTGGGCCGAATTTGTCAACCCGGCCCAGCCCGCAAAGCGAAGCCGGCCCACTCCAGCT
>JBNKGN010000578.1:0-519 GCA_050289845.1 Crocinitomicaceae bacterium
AAAGCAATAACTAACCTGCGGAGGTACCAAGATGAGATAAGAAATTGGAGGGACCCGAAGGTCAAGAAAAGAGAATTCGACGTAGGTAACTTAGTTCTTTTGTGGAGCCCTCACATAGAGAGCTCCAGGAAGTTCGAGTCAAAATGGGAAGGGCCATATGTGATGAATGAGAAGACAAGGCCAGGGGCCTATCACCTCACGGATCCTCAAGGACCGAAGCTGGAGCTTTCATGGAACTCAGACAATTTCCATCATTTTTACATCTAAGAAATTTGTAAGGCGCAGGATTCATAACATATAAATGAGCCTTCACCATTAGGTTTCAATCCATGCATTTATTTTCTTTCAGCCCGTACTCTTTTCCTCACAGGGGAAGCCCGTGAGGGCGTGAGGTTTATAACGAGGTGGAGCCCATGTAACCCCGAAGCAGTAATATAAGTTTCTTTCCCCAAAACATTGATTACCATGGTCAAAATCGCTAGCAATGCTAGCTTCGTATTCGACAAAAGCTATTACGCC
>JBNKGN010000579.1:0-518 GCA_050289845.1 Crocinitomicaceae bacterium
GAAATGACATGTCCGGTGAAACGTTATCTACTTGGTAGGTTTCGAATCCTCCTTTTTCGCTAGGATTCTTTTGTCTCCATACTTTTAGCGTTATTTTCATGTCAATTCTTATTTATAGCTTCTCTGCGTCAGTTTAACATTTTCAAATTCTAATTGCTCTTTGTGTAGCACTTCTTCCTGGCCTTCACCTTTGTACTCCCAGGCAGCAACGTAAGAGAATTCATCATCTATACGAAGCGCTTCACCTTCTGGTGTCTGAGATTCTTCGCGGAAGTGACCTCCACAAGATTCTTTTCTGTTTTGTGCATCGTCGATCATCAACTCGCCCAATTCTAAGAAGTCAGCTACTCTATTGGCTTTCTCCAATGACATGTTCAATTCTTCATTGGCTCCCAGTACTTTTACATCCTTCCAGAACTCTTCACGAAGCTCTTTGATTTTCGCTTTAGCAGTTTTGAGACCTTCCTCGTTTCTAGCCATACCGCAGTATTCCCACATGATATGTCCTAGTTCCTTAT
>JBNKGN010000580.1:0-516 GCA_050289845.1 Crocinitomicaceae bacterium
ACCCCGCTCTTACGAGTATTCTACTTACGCTGCAGGTGGCAATCAGTGGTCGTGAAGGTAACCAGAAGAGCGTGGGGTGAATGCAAGGTTAAACCTGTTCTACTCAAGAGAATGTGTAGTTTAGAAGGTAAAATATGGTGGCTAACAATGCAACTTCATGACAGAAAAACCAAGTTGAACAAGTGTTTAAAGTAGGAACTCGTTGCTGGGTGAACAAAGGTCTAGTATGATGATACAAAAAGGAGATGCAAAAGGAAATTGAAACAAAGGCAGAAAGAAGAACTCAGCACAGCACTAGCGGAAAACTCTTCAATGGAGCTCACCGCGGGGCTGAGGCACTAGTAGAAATCCAATTTTTTGACTTTTTTATTCTATTTTTTGTATTTTTCTCTGATTTTGTATCACTCAAATAGGAACCACACCAAGTTTGAGCTCAATTGGATGGAAGGTGTGACCTAGAAAAATTCTCAAAGTTTCAGCACGAATCTTAAAGCATGACACGAATTCGAACAGAGG
>JBNKGN010000581.1:0-515 GCA_050289845.1 Crocinitomicaceae bacterium
GATTTTGTAAACAACATGAGTGTTAAATGTTCAAGCCATTAAGAGACTCTCATTATGTAATAAGCAATGACTTTAGTGATTCATTTATTTTATGTTTTTATGTGCCTTCCTTGAGAAGGATTTCTTAGTTCTACTCATGCTGTAATAATGAATTTTGGTCATCACATTGTGAATGACAATTGATATTTTGTTTAATTGAGTTTTGTTAAGATTGTTGACATTATTTTCCAACATAATGAGTTTTATTTTGTTATCACTAAGTGTGTATAATAAGAATTGTCATCTCTTTTGTTGGGATTATTATAACGTTTTGATGAGCATTTTGCTCGTCACCATCATGACCCCTTAAGAATTACAATTCTCATTGAAACGATATTTTGAATCATAATTAAGTACTAAGATAAATCATTCATTAAATTGATTTTTAAGAGCATTGATTCTATATCAACCCAACGGTAACGTAAAATTGAGGTTATTTTTTAAGAGATTCTTATCTTAGTGTTTTTAAGCATGGT
>JBNKGN010000582.1:0-514 GCA_050289845.1 Crocinitomicaceae bacterium
GCGGGACCGGGCGACCGTCCCGGGTGGTCAAACGGAAACAGGCCACTGACATGCGGGCCCGACCCGTTAAATGATTTTCAAATTTCCAAACTCCACTCAAACTTGTAAATTCAAAACGGAAGCCTTCCCTTGCTCCAAAAATATTCAAACTTTGCAAGTTGATAGATTTAGATATTCTGAACAATTTTCTCAATTGGGTGAACTTCAAATTCTCAACATAATTCAAGCTATACATTCTGGAATAGATTCAAATTTGAATCTTCTATGAATTTTAAAGGGGTTCAAACCTTGTGGAAAAAATATGAGAAATTCTCCAAACTTCTATCTTGACTTGGTCTTCACAACTGTGAATTTAGTTGGGCACACTTGTATGCAAGAAATTTGAGATCTTATACAAGTGTCAAAATGACTTGATTTGAAAATAAGGGAATGAGTTTGAATTTTAAAATTCAAAACACAGAACACTTATAATACAAACCAAACCATACTAGGATTTCATTCAAGGTTCCAATTT
>JBNKGN010000583.1:0-510 GCA_050289845.1 Crocinitomicaceae bacterium
CAGGCTTGAAGATCACGTTATACAGAACATTTTCTCCTTTGGGAGTGCGACCTAATTCCATTTCGTTTAATTATGAAAATTCGTAGACTGAGCTTAATGGTCCACACTGTCTCGAATTTGAACATTCTGAAACTCAAATTCGATTTTTGAACTCTAACAACTTATCTTGCCTCTTAAGCTCGTGATTAACTTAATGATACAGATTAAAGATATGGAGTGTCACAGCCCTCCCCCCTAACAGAAATCTCGTCCTGAGATTTGGAAGGAGAAAAGGTTCAAAAGGGATAGCAAACAATCGCATGTTGCTTCTTCTTCAGAGTGGTTGCTCCATTGTATCTTGAAGAACTTGATTGTTTTACACCTCGTGACACGATCCTTCTGCTCCAAGACCTTGATTGGGTGCTCGGGGTACGACAAGTCAGCCTCGAGCGGTGTCACTTCAGGCAACACAACGTCCACAGGTGCCTTCAAACACTTCTTTAGTTGTGACATATGGAAGACGTCGTGAAC
>JBNKGN010000584.1:0-509 GCA_050289845.1 Crocinitomicaceae bacterium
CACCACACACTTTCTAGAGGAGTAAATGTTTAGGAAAATTTGGTAGGGGCTGGGAGGCCACATTACCTGACCGGCCGACCAGATATCTTGGCCAGGCGGCCACCAATTTCACCCATTTTTCCTCTTCTTTTTGGTACAACTCCGTTTCTTCCCCTGCATCATAGTATTAGTGAAGATTTTCTCACTTGGTGCTCAAAAGCACACCAAGTGAGATATAAATATTTGCTTCCAACTTTCAATTTTGAAGAATAAAAATAGAGAGCCATTTTATTAATTTATTTTTCAATGGAAAGGGAAATCTTACTAAGAAGGCATGATCTAATCCTAATGCCTTTAAAATTATTTATTTTAGAAATTTGGAAAGAAAACTTTGAAAAAGGGAAATCCTAATCTAGGGATAACTACGCTATTTAGGTCACACAAACCTGTGGATGTAATCATTATCACTCGAGGAAATTGAGGACATCCACTTCCTCAAAATCCTAGGGGTTTGTCTCGAGGAATAATTT
>JBNKGN010000585.1:0-505 GCA_050289845.1 Crocinitomicaceae bacterium
GATTGCAATTTACCCACATCTTGTTAGGGCTATGTAGTTCTACACGCTACTGACCTAGTTCAACTACGTCCAACTGCATACCATACCACCTCTGCACTTCAACTTGTACGTGGAGATCAACCAAGTATCTCCCATCTGTAGAAATTTGAATGTGCTATATACACGTCAATTTCTTCACCTAAACGAACATCTATGGACCCTCATAGGAGAACGAGGATCTACATGGGATTTGAATCCCCGTCCATTTTAAAATACCTGAAGCCCCCAATGGATGATTTATTCATGGACTGATTTGCTGACTGTATTTTTAATGAGGATCATTTTTCGACTTTAGGAGGAGATAATAAATTTATCGATGATGGTCGGGAAATTGTTTGGGGTGATAAAATCATCCTATCATTTGATCCACGTACAAGGGAGACCGATCCACTACAAGAAATTTGACCTTCCATGACATTTTGTGTTGTAAAAAATGTCATAGAAGGTGCATTAGCAAATACCTTTT
>JBNKGN010000586.1:0-502 GCA_050289845.1 Crocinitomicaceae bacterium
GTTGTCCACTCCTTCTCATTATACACCAATGACATCATTTTCATCTGAGGACCATTACTCGACCCTATAACAATCGAATCGGACTTCAAGAACATCATTCATCCAACCCAACCGCTCTCTCACTAAACCAACCAAATTCTCAAGTATCGGAAACTCATTCAACAAAAAGTCTCCTTCATTCCGACAAACTCATAACTACCAATCTCATTCGTTATTACCAGACCACTGTGATAAATCGCAATCAAAGTGACCATTTACAATCACGAAATAAAAAATTTTCATCAATGCCATGTGCATCGTCAAAAAACAAATCTTAACTATACTAAATATAACCTTCTTAAATCCTCACTATTCGATTTCAAAATGAAATTCAAATCTTTTCGAAAAGCAAAACCAACCTAAGACTCAGAAATAAAAATGTTCATGCCATGAAATACAACCTATCAAATTATTTTAAAAAAATTCTATAGCTATTTAGGTAATATGCATTAACTCAGCAAGT
>JBNKGN010000587.1:0-502 GCA_050289845.1 Crocinitomicaceae bacterium
TGGGCAAGCACCTCAAAACCTTCTTGCACACCCGAAACTACCAAAGCCTCCACTAGCAATGGTTGTGAAAGATGCTATAATGTTGGTATTAATGCTCTTTGTGCTCAAAGCCAACATTCCAATATTGAGGAAGTGCTTGTAGAGTCTTGTGATGAAGCTATAGGTAAAGAGAATGATAATTTAAAGCTTAAAAAATAAGTATGTTAAAAAAACAAGTCAAGGTACAATCATCTCAAGATAACCGTAGAAATGTGGTGAACAAGTTTGATAAGGGAAGAACCACGCCTAAACTTGTTTCTCAACAATAAATGAAGCCCACTCATCACAAGAAAGAAGAAAGAGCAAACATTGATGAGAAGATTGCATATGCAAGAAGTATATTCTTGAATGCAAGAAGACCTCACATCAGGAATGGAATTGGTTACAAGAATGGTGACAAGCACAACTTAAGAGTGAACTCAAATGGTAAGGAGTTCATCAAGTTCACCAAAGGCAACTCTTA